>CAZBOC010000116.1:0-8848 GCA_964493225.1 uncultured Caulobacterales bacterium
CTCCGGTCATCGCGTCGGGGACGCCCGCATCGGCGCCGATCAGCACGAGCTCAAGATCGCGGTCGGTTTTCAGCGCCTGCGCGAAGGCCTCGAGCATGATATCGGCCCCCTTCCTGTCGTCGAAGCGGCCGACAAAAACGATCCGCTTCGGTTCGGCCCGAGCGAGAGACCAGCGTCCGGCGGGCGGCGCGGTCGGCGACGGGTTCGCGATTGCGGCGACAAATCCGCGATCGCAATCATAATGGCGAAGCGTCAGATCAAGGAGCGCCCCGGAGGGCGAGCTCACCCCGTCGGCGCAGGCGATCGCAGCGCCCTCGCGGGCGATCCGTTCGTTGGAGCGGACCGCGCCGGCGTCGCGAAAATGCGGACCATGCAGCCGCACGATGACGGGGATCCGCACGCGCTCGCGAACGCGGCTCGCCCAGCCGAAAGACTCCTCGATTTCAAGAACGTCGAGACCGACCTCGTCGTCGAGGCGATTGACGGCCTCTGCGATCCGATCGGCGGTCTGCAGAAAAACTTCCACCTCCTCCGTCAACAACAGGGAGGCCAGGCGCCGCCGCGCCCGCGCCATCAGCGCCGAATCCGCCGGCGCGAGCGGGCGGAATTCCGGTCCCGCCTCGCCGACGGCGGAAGGCGCGATAACGAAACACTCGTGCCCGCGCGCGCGCAACGCGACGCTTATATTGTCGACATAGGTCGAAATCCCGTTGCCGGCCGTCGCCGCCGGCCAGGAGGGAACATAATAGGCGATCTTCATGGCGGCGCGCGACTGCTCCATTGCCGTTGCCGTTGCGTCGACCGCGGCGCGACCCCGCCCGCGGCGACGTTGCGGCTTACCATGGAATATCGTCCGCAACACGCTGATTTTCGGTTAATGCGGCCTGAACGGCGATCGCTCAAGCGACTTGGTCGCAGGATGGGATCGCGCTATCAGGCGGGGCATGTCCGGATCACGAGACCCCCTCGTCTTCTGTTTCGCCGCGCCCGTCGGCGCATGGCACCCGTTTTTGCCGACTTCGCTTGAAAGCCTTGTCCGCCAGCAAGGTCCGGTCCGGATCGCGCTCCTCGACGCATCTGGGGATGAAAGGGTCCGCGCCCTCGCAGACCATTACGACGAGGCGATCGCCTATCGCCGCCATGGGCCCGACAAGGGGCAGTCGGACGCCATCGCCGAAGGCTGGCGCAACCTGACCGGCGACGTCCTCGGCTGGCTCAACGCCGACGACATTCTCTTCCCCGACGCCGTCGCCCGCGCGAGGGCCTTTCTTGAAGGGAACCCCGAATGCGCCGCCGTCTGCGGACAGAGCACGATACTCTCCGAGACCGGCGCGACGACGGGCTATCACTGGGCCGTCGAGCCGCCGGGGCCGCGCCTTCGGGAGGCCGGGATCATCTCCCAGCCTTCCTGCTTCTTTCGCCGCGAGGCCTGCGACGCCATCGGCGGACTTGATCTCGACCTCCACTACACCATGGACTGGGACCTGTGGATCCGGCTTTACAACTCCGGCGCGAAGTTCGGTTTTCTCAACGAACCTCTTTCCATGGTGCTCTGGGGCGAGGATACGAAGACTTCGTCATTCAATCCGCGCCGCCGCGCCGAGTTGAAACGGCTCATCGGCGAGAACGCGCCGAAGGAGAGCGCCGCGAAGACGTTCCGGTCCTTCGCGATCCACCATCTGATCAATCGCCTGCCGTCAGAGGCGTTGCGCAAGACGGTCGCGCGCACGCTCGTGCGCGGCCGCTCGGAGATCTTCGGCGTCGCCGGCGACGGACGGCTCGCAGACGGCGCGCGCATCTCCCTCGCCCATTACGAACCTGAAGCCAAAGGCGGGGCGCGCCTCGAGATTGAAAACGCCCGCCTCGTCGCGGCCGTCGCGGCGGAGGGCGCGGACGTCGCGACCATGGCGCGCAGCCGCGAGACCATCGCGGTCGTCTTCGCCGAACCCGTGCCGGCGGGACGCAAGATCACCCTGATCCTTTCCCTCAGCCAGGGCGGGCGCGCATATTTTGCGCAGGCTGCGTGGACCCCGACGAACGAGACCCGCAAGGAGGCGCCATGACGACCGTAGAAAAAACCAGGCTCGACGGCGTCCTCATCCTCACGCCGAAGCGGTTTTCCGACGACCGCGGATTTTTCAGCGAAGTCTATAACGCGCGCACCCTGAGAGAGGCGGGCCTTGACGAAGTCTTCGTCCAGGATAACCATTCCTATTCCGTTGCGCCCGGCACGGTCCGCGGGCTCCACTACCAGGCGCCGCCCCGCGCCCAGGGCAAACTCGTCCGCGTCTCGCGCGGTTCGGTGATTGACGTCGCCGTCGACATAAGAAAGGGATCGCCCAGCTTCGGCGAACATGTCGCCATGACGCTGTCGGCGGAGAACGGCGCGCAGCTTTACGTGCCGGCGGGGTTCCTTCATGGTTTCGCGACGCTTGAGCCGCATACGGAAGTTCAGTACAAGGTCACCGATTTCTACGCCGCCGAGCAGGACGGGGCCGTGCTCTGGAATTCGCCGGAACTCGCCATCGACTGGGGCGTCGATCCGCAAAAAGCGGTTCTCTCGGACAAGGACGCCAGGGCGGCGCCATGGGCGGAATTTGAAACGCCGTTTGAGGTTTAGGGGCTGGCGGAAAATTCGAAAGCTGGGAAGCAACGACCATGGCCCAAAGGCTGATCATTGACATCGTCGCGGACCCCGTCTGCCCGTGGTGCTTTGTCGGGATCCATAGTTTCGCCGCCGCGCGCGCCGCGCTGGCGGGAGACTTTGAGATCGTCCATCGCTACCGGCCCTATCAGCTCAATCCCGACACGCCGGCCGAAGGCGTCGATCGCGCGGCCTATTACGAGAAAAAATTTCCCGACCCGGAACAGCGCCGGGCCGGGCGCGAAGCGCTGATCGCCGCTGCGCGCGAGGCCGGGGCGGATTTCGATCCGTCGACGCCGACGCGCCTCGTCAACACGCTCAAGGCCCATTGCGTCCTGCGCTGGGCGCATTTCGAAGGCCTGCACGAGGCGTTCGCCCACAAGCTTTACGGCGCTTACTGGCTCGCCGACGCCGATATCGGTTCGACGGAAACGCTCGCCGCCCTTGCGAACACGGTCGGCCTTAACGGCGCGAACGTCGCCGAAAAGCTGGAAAGGGGCGTCGACGCGTCGGCCGTCGGCGCCGAAGCCGAGGCGTTCCGCGCCGGGGGCGTGACGGCCGCGCCGACCTTTATCGTCGATGAAACGAAAGGCTTTGCGGGCGCCCCGCCGCCTGATCAACTGGCCGAGACGGTCCGGCGGGCGGTTGGCGAAAGTTAATCGCTCGGGAGACTTTTCCCTGCTATGATTACGCGTATGCGGATGATTATCAAAGCCGTGACGATTTTCACGATTGCGCTCGCTGCTTTCATCGGCGCCGCGCACGCCGACGAGGACATCGAGAACATTCCCAGCCGGAACGACCCCGATCTCGAGGGTCCCGCCCGCAACGGGCGCTGGCTCGCCGCCGCCGTCGCGGACGCGCAAGCCGGCGAAGCGATCGAAATCCCCGAAGGCGAATACGACGTCGCGGACATCAGGATCCGCCGCGACCTTTCCCTGATCGGCGCCGGCGGCGCCGGAGACGTCGTCCTCTACTCGTCACGGCCGACGCAGAAGGGTCTCCTCAACCCGCGACCCGGCGTCTCCGTCCGGGTAGAGAACATCACTTTCCGCGACGCGACCTCCCCGGACCGAAACGGCGCGGGCGTGCGCCATGACGGCCGGGACCTCGCCGTCGTCGATTGCCGTTTTCTCGGCAATGAGAACGGAATCCTGGCGACCGGCGACGCCGACGGCGCGGTCACCATCGCGCGCTCGGAGTTCATCGACAACGGCCATGGCGACGGCTACTCCCACGGGGTCTATCTCTCCAGCGGGGCGCGGCTTCTCGTCGAGGACAGCCTTTTCGTCGGCACTCGGATCGGCCATCATATCAAGAGCCTCGCGGCGGAAACCGTGGTCACCGGCTCCCGTCTGGACGACGCGGACGGGCGCACAAGCTACGCGGTCGACGCCTCGCGCGGCGGCGCGGTCGAGATCAGCGGCAACACCATCATCCAGGCCGCCTCTTCGGACAACCCGGCGATCGTCAATTACGACCTGACGCGCGGCGGCGTTCCCGCCGAGCTCGCCTTGACGAATAATACGATCATCAATCGCCACCGCCGCGGCCTCCTGTTGCGCAACGACACGCACCTCGAGCCGCGCGTCGAAGGCAATGCGATCCGCAATGAAGCCGGCGGCCGGCTCGACCTCGGCGACGACCCGCCGGCGGGCCCTTCGGCGCTGGAGCGACTGAAGGCCGCCCTGAGCCCGCGGCGCGCCCGCGAGAGCGAGAGCGCAGGCCAGGGCGCGGCCCCGTCGTCCGGGCGCAGCGCGCAAACGCCCGCCGTCGAGGACGCGCTCGCCGGGACCGCATCGAGGCCGCCGGCCCCGAAGGAGCTGGCGCTCGAGACCCGTCCCGTCCCCCGCGGCCGGAGCCCGGAAATCCTGAAAGCTCCCGAAATCGAACCCGCCGCCGGCGCCCTCTTTGTCTTTCGTGTAGAGAACAATTCGAGGCGCGACGCCGATGAAGACATCGTCACTTTCGCCCAGCCCCTGCCGCCGGGCGCCTTTACGGACGGTCCCGTCGCGGCGCGATACGGGCGCCAGACGCTTGCGGCGCAGGTCGACGTCAAGGCGCGTCATCCCGACGGCTCGGCGCGCCACGCGATCTTCACCGTCGAGACGCCCCGCCTGGGCGCCGGCGCCCATATCGACGCCGCCGTCGTCGCCGCGGCGCGATCGGCGATCGCGCGCCCGTCCGGCGACTTCGGCCGGCTTCTCGCCGACCATTACGATCTGCCCGTCGCGATAGACTTCGTCCGCGGCGGCGGGGCGGGGACGGGCCCGTTTGACTGGAACGCGCGCGCGGCGGCGCTACACGCCATCCGCAATCCAGACACGGAGCTTTGGCTGGACGGACCGCTGGTTCGCGCCTTCAGGATCGCGGTGGAGGCCGCGCCGCATCTGCAGCTGCGGGCGGACATCGCGGTCTACCGCGACGGCGACATCCGCACCAGCCTCGCCTTCGCCAACGACAAGACCTTCGCCCCCGGCTCGCGGGACCTTGAATACAGCGTCGCCGTCGGCTCCGAAGGCGCGCCGGCTTTCGCCGCCGCCGTCGCCCATCACCGGTCTTCCGTCTGGAGGCGGATTTTCTGGACCGGGAAGTCCCCGCCCCTCGACGTCGCCCATGACTACGCGGCGCTCGTTCTGTCCGGCGCCGTCCCGCCCCTCGACGCCTCGTTGGGAATCAAGACCGCGGTCGTCGCGGAGAATCTCGCCGCGCTCGAAGCCGCTCCGCCCCTCGCGCCTCGCCTGGTCGCGCAGTATTTTCCGCAGGGAGGCGGCAGGGCCGATCTCGGCCTCACGCCCCAATGGACGGCGAATTACCTCGTCACCCAGGACCCGCGCGCCAAACGCGTCATGCTGGCGAACGCCGAGGCCGCCGGGGCCGCCCCCTGGCATTTTCGCGACGACGCGACGGGGGCCCCGGTGCGCATTGATCAGCGCCCGAAATTCTGGGCCGACGAGCGCGGGCTCGCTGCAAGCTATGCGCCGGATAATCCTCATCCCGATGTTTTTGCGAGCGGCGACGGAGGCTGGACGGTCGACCACGCCCACAAGCCCGACCTTTCCTACGTCCCCTATCTTGTCACGGGAGATCGTCACCATGCCGATCTCCTCGCGATGCAGGCGGCCTATGCGGTTTTCGGACGCTGGCCCGACCTGCGCGAGGGCGGCGTCAAGGCGATCGACGTCGGCCAGGTGAGAGGCACGGCCTGGTCGCTGCGCGATCTTTCAAACGCCGCCTATGCGCTGCCTGACGACGATCCGCTAAAGGGATATTTTCAGGCGACGCTGGCCGGCAATCTGCGTCAGATGGCGGATAAATATGCGCGCAACCGGGAACGGCGCGCGGCCGGCCAGGCGGAGGGCTATATCGACGAAGAGGTCTACGGGGCGCCCGAGCGCATCAGCCCGTGGCAGAACGATTTCGTCACCTTCGCGCTCGCCCACGTCGCGCGGCAACATTCCGGCGCTCCCCGGGAAGACGCGCGCGCGCTCCTCGCCTGGACCGCGAATTTTCAGGCGGGTCGCTTCCTGACGGACGCCTACGACCTGGCGCGGGCGCCGGCCTATATCCTCGCCGCCTACGACGCGGCGACGAGACGCCCCAGAGGAAACTGGCGCGACATTGCGCGCGCGACTTTCGGCGCGTCGCCGGGGCCGCTTTCGGTCATGGACGGCTACCCGGACTATGCTGCGGGATATATCGCGTCAGGCTATGGCGCGCTCGCCTTGCTCACGGGCGAGACCGATTCGCTGGGCGCGCTCGAAGCTTTCGGCGTCCTCGCCCGCGAAAACCGCAGCCACGGCATGTGGCGGCGCGACGCCGACGGCGGGGCCTATCGCAACAACGGATTTGTGTTCGCGCTCGTGCGGCCGGACGGCGGTCTCCTGTCGCGCGGCTCCTTCTTCAGGAAACGCGAGGACGGCCCCCGGTTTATCGTCAGCGGCCGGCGCAACAGGCTGGAGGGCGGACGCTTCGACGATATTCTCGTCGGCGCGGGCGGAAAGGAAACGCTCGAAGGCGGCCCGGGCGACGACGCCTTGTTCGGCCGCGGCGGGGCCGATCGGCTTTCCGCTGGGCCGGGAGCCGATCGTCTTATCGGCGGCGCGGGCGACGACCGGCTCGAGGGCGGTCCGGGAGCTGATCTTTTCGCGTTCCGGACTGACGAGACCGGCGTCGACCAGATTCCGGATTTTGATCCCGCTGCTGACAAACTGGCGATCATCGGCGTCTTCGGCGACAGCGCGCCCGATCTGACCACCCTCGTCACCTCGACGCCCGACGGCGCGCGGATCGATTTCCCAGGTGGGGCGAGCGTCGTCCTGATCGGCGTGCCGGCTCAGGCGCTGGACCGGCGACATCTGACCATGGTCCAATAAATCTTGACGTTCGCGCGCGCGCACGGTCTATTGCGCCCGCGACTTCGTTTTGGCCGAACCTTTTCGACTACCGCCCATCGGCCCGCCGACTAGAGACTCCGAGACCAAGTTGCCTGCCTCCGCGCTGCGGCTTGATCATTGTGCAGCGCAACGCGCCTTAAGAGGAGACGACCATGGCGAGCGGAACAGTAAAGTGGTTTAACGCCACGAAGGGATATGGCTTCATTCAACCTGACGAAGGCGGCAAAGACGTTTTTGTCCACATCACCGCGGTCCAGGCTGCGGGTCTGCAGGGTCTGAATGACGGCCAGCGTATTTCCTACGAATTGACGGAAGAGCGTGGCAAAACCTCCGCGACTGGATTGCGGGTCGAAGCCTGATTTTCCTGTTCGTCTGACTATCGAACGCCGGCGATTTCCTGCGCCGGCGTTTTTTGATTCGGCTCTTGATACGGCCGCCCGGTTTCCCGGAGACGCCTTGCGTCGCGAAGACGGCCGGCGGTTCGGCGCCAACCGTCGGGCTCGTCAGGGCCAGTCCCTCGCGCCTCATGCGCCCTGCCATTCTCGCTATGCCTCGCGCTGTAACGATCAGCGGCCAAAGGCTCGGGATTGGGGCTCGGGATTGGGGCTCGCGATTGGGGCTCGCGATTGGCGAAACGAACCGTTCCCTGAGGACCGGCGGGCGGACGCCGCGCCCTTTGACGGGCTCGCGTTCATGCCGTTCGCATCAATCATCCCGCACACTTGCGCGCGAGCGCCAATCATTCTTGCGGCCGCTTTCTTCCGCGCAAGCGCGAACGGAAGCGCCGCGATAGAAAGCGGCGTCCGGGTCCGAGTCGCTGGCGCGCGCTCTAACGCACTCTGACGAAGACGTCGCAACTGACGACGCTCGAGCCTTCCGGCGGACGAGGCAGTCCCGTAAGCTGGATCGTCCCTGCGGGAATGTCCGTCAGCACGCGTGTCTTTTCATGGTAAAAGTGATGATGCGGCGTCGTGTTCGTGTCGAAAATGATCGCGCCGCGCTCCGCGCCGTGCACTTCGCGCAGAAGACCAACCTCGGCGAAATTGTGCAGCGTGTTGTAGACGGTCGCGAGCGCCACGCTCTCGCCCGCCGCAGTCAGCCGCTCGGAAACCCATTCAGCGGTCACGTGACGATTTTGACCGTCGCCGAACAGAAGCCGCGCGACATGCACGCGCGGCCGCGTCGCCCGCAGCCGATATTTCTCGAGGAGAGCGACAGGGTTCAGGTCCATGGATGGAAATTAACGATTCACCGTCAGTGATGCAACCGATTGTCGCAGGCGCGCCCCGCTCCCCGTCCCTTCCCGGAAGGTCAGCATTCCTCGCCGAACTTATCGTCGACGAGCCTGACGAGCGCCTCAAGGGCCTCGGCGGCCTGCGGGCCGGCCGTCCTGATGGTGATTTCGGCTCCGGGTCCGGCCCCGAGGGTCAGAAGGCCCATGATCGAACAGCCGCCAACCTCCACGCCGTCCCTTTCCACCCGGACGACAGCGTCCCATGACCCGGCCAATGCGCAGAACTTTGCGCTCGCCCTTGCGTGCAGTCCGCGCCGGTTCCGGATCGTGACCGGCGCGGAACACTGACCCGTCATTCCGCGTCGTCCGCCTCGCCGGAAAGGACCCATGACGCGACGTTGATGTACTTGCGTCCGGCGTCATGGGCCGCCGCCACCGCGGCCTCCAGATCGCCGTCGGCCCGGATCGAAGCGAGCTTGATCAGCATCGGCAGGTTGCCCCCGGCTATGACTTCCGCCTTGGCCGTCTCCATGACCGCGATGGCGGGGGTTGAGGGCGTCCCGCCGAACATGT
>CAZBOC010000117.1:0-8736 GCA_964493225.1 uncultured Caulobacterales bacterium
TCGTGGTCATGGGCGGCGAAATTCCAGATCTTCTGATCGGGCTCGCGCGGTGATTTTGTCGCGCGCACGTCGGACTTCTTGTCGCACCCCTCCTGGTCGCATTGGCGAGCGTGCGCCTCGGCCCATTTCGGGACGCTCTCCTTTTCGTCCTTCGGCGGTTTGATGCGGATATCGAAGCCGTGCCGGGGCGTGTATTTCTCTCGAGCCATATCCGGAGTATGGTGCGGCGCAAGGATCGAAACAATCTTGACAGGACGTCGCGGACGCGGCGAGGTGAGCGGTTAGCATGATGGTGTCGCAAGCAATAACGGATAAGCTGACGCGCGCGTTGAAGCCCGACAGGCTCGACGTCAAGGACGAGTCCGCGCTGCATCGCGGCCACGCCGGCGCGCCCGACGGCGGCGAGTCCCACTTCCGCCTCTTGATCGTTTCCGCGGCTTTCGAAGGACTGTCGCGCGTCGAGCGCCAGCGGCGGGTCAACGCCGTCCTCGCCGACGAGCTTTCGGGGCCGGTCCACGCCCTCGCCATGAAAACGCTGACGCCGGAAGAGGCCGCGCGCGACGCCGCCGACTAGCGGCGCACCGCGATCAGACTTTTCGTCAGTCCAAAAATCTTTTCGCGCAACATTTCCGCATCGGGAAACAGCGCGCGCAACTGTCCCGCGTCGAGGAGCCGAGCGGACTGGACGCGGCGCATCGCGGCGTCGACCGTCTGCTTGGGTTCCGCAAAGCCGAGGGCGAAACGCATCACGAGGCGATAGCGGATCTGTTCCGGAAGCCAGTGTATCAGCGGAGCGCGAAAATGCGGCTCGTAGGGAAACCAGAAATAGGGCGTCTGCAGATAATATGCGGGCGCAAGGCGGCGCACATGGATCGCCATCGCAGCGCGCTTGTCCCAGTCGCCGACATGTTCGATCACGGAATTGCAATGGACGAAATCGAAACTCATGTCGTTGAGGAAACCGAGATCGGTCGCGTCGCCGGGAATGCAGGAGAATTTTCCTGACGTCTCTCCCACAGGCTCGCGATTGACGAGCGTGATCTCAAGGGCGCGGGCCTCGACGAAATCCCGCGCAATGTCCCAGTAGTAAGTCGTCCCGCCGATGTCGGCGATCCGGCAGGCGCCTTTGCGGGCGATGATCTCGTCGACCAGCGCCTTGATCAGCGCAAAGCGCCGAGACCTAAACCGGCGCGAGAGGGCGCGCGGGTGCGCATAGGCCCGCGAGACCATCGCTTCGACGCCGGCTATCCGCCCGGGCGCTTTGTTTTCCAGTGCCTCGACCACGGAGAAACGGTTATCAAGCCGAGGCTTAAACGACCGTTGACGAAACCGCGCCCGGACACTCGCGCCCCCTGGCGGCGCGCCGTTGATGACCCGCGCGGCGGCGCCGGCTAAGCTGAAGATGAAGTGCAGCGAACAAGGCTTTGTAATGGATCTTATAAACGCGCCCGCAACCTATGCGTTCGCCGCCGTCAACGTCATCATTTCGTTTTACGCCTTCTTCGTGGATGAAGACTTCATGGACGCGTTCGCCTTCCGGGTCGGGGCCGTCACGCAGGGCGGACAGTATCACCGGATCGTCACCTCGGCGTTTCTCCACGTCGACATGCTGCACCTTCTGTTCAACATGGTCGCGCTTTTGACATTCGGGCCCTATGTCGAGCAGGTCCTCGACACCGACGGGATGATCGTCGTCTATATGGGGTCGATCGTCGCGGGAAAGATCGTCGCCATCGCCCGCAACCGGACGAACCCGGATTACTCGGCGGTCGGGGCCTCCGGCGCGGTTTCCGGCGTGATCCTCTCCTTCTGCCTGTTCTATCCTTTCGAAAACCTTTATCTCCTCGGCCTGCCCTTCGGCGTGCCGGCGATCCTTTTCGGCGTCGCCTATATGGCGATTTCCGCCCAGCTGATGCGCAACGCCGGTCGGGTGATCGGCCATGAAGCCCATCTCGGGGGCGCGGCCGGCGGCGCGCTGCTGACGCTGCTGATGCGCCCCGAGCTCGTCACGCAATGGTTCTGAACGCCGGCTCGCGAAGCCCTGGCCCGCGGCGTCGAGACGGCGGGCGTTCGGCCGCACGAGGCTTTTGCTAGCCGGCCGGCCCGGTGATAGGCTCCAACCCGGGCGCAGAAGGAAGGATCGAAGGCAGATGAGAACCCTCATGATCGCGGCGCTCGCCGCGCTCGCCTCGGGGTGCGTGAGCGCCGATGGCACGGCGTACGGTCCCGCCGACGCCAAGGGCTACGGTTATGAAGACGCGCGCATAGAGGCCGACCGGTTTCGCGTGATCTTTCGCGGAGACGGCGCGACGCCCGTCGATGTCGTCGAGGACTACGCGCTGCTCCGCGCCGCCGAATTGACCCTCGACAATGGCTATGACTGGTTTCGGGTGGTCGCGCGGGATTTGAACGCGGAAGATCGTGGCGGCGTCGGCCTCGGCGGGGGCTTCGGCACGGGCTCCTATGGCGGCCGCGGGGGCGTTTCCGTGGGCGTCGGCGGCGATCTCGGGACCGTCGGCGGACGGCGCTTCTTCACCGCCCGCCTCGAGATACTCGCAGGCGCCGGTGAACAGCCGGACGACGGGGAGGTCTATGACGCGCGCTCCGTGATTGAGACCATCGGGCCGCTTTCCGCGCAAGGGCCCGGCGATGGCCGATGATGATTTCGCCGCAGCCTTAAACGCCGGCAATGCGCCCTTCGCCAAAACGCTCGGCGTCAGGATGACCCTCGCGACGCGCGAGCGAATCGAGGCCGAACTCGATGTTGCGCCGGACAAATGCACGATCCCGCCGACGCTCCATGGCGGGGCGATCATGGCGTTTGCGGACAATCTCGGCGGCGTCGGCGCGTTCTTGAACATGCCCGAAGGCGCGACGACCTCGACCGTTGAAAGCAAGACCAATTTCCTGCGCGCGATCCCCGAGGGCGAGACCGCACGGGCCGTGACGACGCCGATCAAGCGCGGGCGCACGCTCCAGGTCTGGGAGACGCGCATCTATCGCGGCGACGGCGAACTCGCCGCAATCGTCACCCAGACGCAGATCATAATGAAGCGCGAATAGGCCGACCGGGAGGAGGCGCCATGTACGAAGTCCAGCTTGAGAAATCCCATTTTCCGGCCCAGGCCGACACGCCCTATGCGCCGACGACGCTCGGCGAGCTTCTGCGTCGTTCGGCGGGAACATGGCCGGACAACCCGGCCCTGCGCGAAATCCTGACGGACGGGTCTTCGGGCCGCTCATGGAGCTACGCGGAGTTTCTCGCCGACAGTCTCCGCCTCGCCGAGATCCTCGCCGCCCGCCATACGCCGGGCAGCCGCGTCGCCGTCTGGGCGCCCAACATTCCCGAATGGCCGATGATGGAGTTTGCGCTCGCTTTCGCCGGCGTTACTCTTGTGACGGTCAATCCCTCCTACCAGCCGCGCGAGCTTGAATTCGTACTCAAACAGTCCGGGGCCGAAGCGATCTATTACGTCGAGGAGTTCCGCGGAAATCAGATGAAGGCGATCGCCGACGAGGTTTGCGACAGGCTCCCGCAGATCCGCCATCGAATCGATCTCGCCGACCCTGACGCGCTCTTCGCCGGCGATCGCGCGTCCCTGCCGGAAATCTCGATCGAAGACGAGGCGCAAATTCAGTATACGTCCGGGACGACCGGCTTTCCGAAGGGCGCGCAGCTCCACCATCGCGGGCTGACCCAGAACGCCCTCGACATCATGAAAATCGCGAACTTCCGCGAAGGCGACCGTTCGCTGAATTACCTGCCGATGTTCCACACCACGGGGTGCGGCATCGTGACCATCGGCACGCTGGCCCATGGCGGGGAGATCCTTCTCGCGCGGCAGTTCATCCCGTCGGTGATGGCCGAAGTCATCGAACGCGAGAGGATCGAGTTCCTTTTCGGCGTGCCGACAATGCTCATTGCACTGATCGAAGAGGCGAAACGCGCCGGACGTGACTTCTCCGCCGTGCGCTCGGTGACGTCGGGCGGCTCTATGGTCTCGCCGGAACTGGCCAAGGCCGGCGAGGCCTGGTTCGGCTCGCTGATCAAGATCGTCTACGGACAGACGGAAGCCTCACCGGTGATCACGATGGTCCGGGAGGGATCGAGCTTCGAAGACGCGACCGAAACCGTCGGCCAGCCCGCGCCCCATTTGGAAGTCTCGATCCGCGATCCGCAGACGAACGAAGTTCTCCCCTTAGGCGAACAGGGCGAGATCTGCGCGCGCGGCTACAACGTCATGACGGCGTATAACGACAACCCGGAGGCGACGGCCAAGACGATCGACGCCGATGGCTGGCTCCACACCGGCGACCTCGGCTCGATGGACGCGCGCGGCTTCGTGAAGATCACCGGCCGCGTGAAGGAAATGATCATCCGCGGCGGGGAGAACGTCTTCCCGGTCGAGATCGAAAACGCGATGCTCGAGAACGACGACGTCATCGAGTGCGCGGTCGCCGGCGTTCCCGACGAGAAATGGGGCGAGCAGATCGCCTGTTTCATGCGCGCGGCCGGCGACGCCCGGCCCGACGCGGCCGCGCTGAAGGCGTTCATCCGTGAGCGGATTTCACCGCAGAAAACGCCCGCCTACTGGGTCTGGATCGAGGAATGGCCGCTGACGGGCTCGGGCAAGATCCAGAAATTCAAGCTCGTCGAAACATTCCAGCGCGGAGAGTTCGACGTCCTAACGGCCTGACCGGGCGTCGCGCGCGAGCGTGAGGAATTGCGCGACGCTGAGGTCTTCCGCGCGCGCCGTGGGCGCCGCGCCGGCCGCGGCGAGCGCCGCCTCGAGGTCTTCGCCGAAGACGGGCCGCAGCGACGAGCGCAGCATCTTGCGCCGTTGCGAGAAGGCGGCGCCGGTCACCTGCTCGAGGCGGTCGAGATCGGCGATCCTGTCCGCTTGCGGCTCGAACGCGACGACGGTGGAGGCGACTTTCGGCGGCGGCGTGAAGGCGCGCGCGGGCAAGTCGAAGGCGCGCGAAGGTCGGCTCGCGGCCTGGGCGATGACGGACAGCCGGCCATAGGTTTTGCAGCCCGGCGCGGCGAGGATGCGGTCGGCGACTTCTTTCTGGAACATCAGCGCCATGCGCGACCAGAGGGGCGGACGGTCCGCGTGATTGGCGCGCAGCCATTTGATCAGAAGTTCCGTAGAGATATTATAGGGCAGGTTCGCCGCGATCGTCAGTGGGCGATCGTTCAGAATGCTGCGCTCATCGAAGCGGAGGGCGTCGGCCTCGAAAAGCGAGAGCATCCCCGGATAGGCCGCGGCGATTTCTTCCAGCGCGGCGATGCAGCGGACGTCCCGTTCGACGGCGACGACCTCGGCGCCGGTCTCCAGGAGCGCTCGGGTCAATCCGCCGGGCCCCGGACCGACTTCCAGAACGCGCGCCCCGGGTCCGGCGCCGGCCGCCCGCGCGATCTTTCGCGTCAGATTCAGATCAAGAAGAAAGTGCTGGCCGAGGGCCTTCTTTGCGCCGAGGTCATGGGCCGCGATCACCTCGCGCAGGGGCGGGAGCGGATCGTTCATTGCACCGAGCGCCGGCGCGCCGCCATCTCCGCGGCGAGCCGGATCGCGGCGATCAGGCTGTCCGCCCGCGCGATCCCCTTGCCCGCTATGTCGAGCGCCGTGCCATGGTCGGGCGACGTCCGGATGATCGGCAGGCCGAGCGTTACGTTCACGGCCTCGTGGAAGGCGAGCGTTTTCGCCGGGATGAGCGCCTGATCGTGATACATGCAGATGGCGGCGTCGTAGCGCGCGCGGGCCTCGGCGTGAAACATCGTGTCGGCGGGAAGAGGCCCCGCCGCGTCGATCCCCCTGGCGGTCAGCGCTTCGACCGCCGGGCGCACGATCTCCTCGTCTTCGCGGCCGAGGGCGCCGCCTTCGCCGGCATGGGGATTGAGGCCGGAAAAGACGAGCCGCGGGCGCGCGCAGCCGAAATCTGTCTGGAGCGCGGCGAAGACAACGCGGCCCGTCTCGATCAATCTTCGGCTGGAAAGTCCGGCGATCGCCTCGGCAAGCGGCTGGTGGACCGTCGCAGGAACCGTGCGCAATTGCGGGCCGGCGAGCATCATCACGCAACCGCGCTCGACGCCGGCCGGCGTCCTCGCCTCTTTGGTCAGAACTTCAAGAAATTCCGTGTGCCCTGGATAAGCAAAACCAAAATCGAACAGCGCCGATTTCTGGATCGGGTTCGTCACGATCCCTGACGCCTCGCCGAACAGCGCGAAATCGACCGCCAGATTAATTGAGCCGATGACGTCCGGCGCGAATTTCGGATCGGCGCGGCCGGGTTCAGCCTTCAGCGGTCCGCCAAGGGAGTAAACCGGAAGCGCGTCGCGAAATACGCCGGCCGCCCCGGCGGGTTTGTCGATCACGGCGACCGGCGCGCCGAGGCGCTCGAGCCGGTCCGGATCATCGACGGCGAAGAAAACGGGCCCGCCCTCCCTGAGCGCGGCCCAGGCCTTGACCGTGATTTCGCCGCCGACGCCGCCGGGCTCGCCCATGGTCACGGCGAGCGGCGCTGGATGGCGTGCTGCGGGGATCGCGGAAGGAAGGGGCTCGTCCGCCACGCCCCTTTCGCCTCAGCCGTTCGGGTTTGCGACGGCGCTCGGCCCGGCGATCGGGCCGCCGGTCGACCGGATGCGGATGTCGATCAGGGAGTCCCGCTCGATGTCGCGAAGATATTGTTGCGCGATGCGCGTCAGCTGTCTTCCGTAAATCCGGTCTTCCAGGGCCTCGCGCGAGGGCAGGCCCAGGCCCTCGTCCTTTTCGCAGACGTAAACGGCGTGCAGGGCCTCGTCCGCCTCGATGATCGGGCTCAGCTCGCCGCGATTGAGATCTTCCACCGCCGAGCGGAAACGCTCGTCGACGGCGTCGATGGTGACCCCCTCCATGAGCGCGACGCCGACGCCGGCCCCGAGATCCTGCCGCTGGGCGCGCCCGCCGCAGGCGTCTGCGGCCGGGAGTTGTTCAAGGGCCCGGCGCGCGGCGCTGCGGCCCAGCGAAAGGGGCGCGCCGGCGTAGGCGAAGGAAAACGTCTCCTCGCCTTTGACGGCCGCCTCTCGCTTGTCCCGGACGGCGAGGATCATGAAGGCGCCGTCGGAAAGCAGCGGGTTCGTGACGGCGCCGGGCGGCAGCTGGCGGACCGCCTCGTCGAGTTCGCCCGGCAGTTCGCCGGCGCGCACCCAGCCCATATCGCCGCCTGCAGCCGCGGAAGTGCAGGCTGAGAATTGCTGGGCCACGATGGCGAAGGGCACGCCGCGGCGCATCTGTTCAATCAGCTGCAGCGCGCCCTGGTAATAGGCCTCGATCTGGTTGGAGTCGGCGACCGGGATGCAGATTTCGGAGACCAGATATTGCTCCTTGCTCGCATCTTCGCGCATACGTTCGAGCGTCTGGTCGATTTCATCCTCGCTCACCCGCACGCGATTGCGGAAGCGGGCCTGGACGAGCCGGGGCCAGACGACGCTGGATTTGATCTGGTTGCGGAGCGTTTGCGGCGAAACCCCGTTGGCGAGAAGCGTTTCTTCAAGTACCGGGACCGTGACGCCCCCTTGCGCGGCGATGGCCTGGAGTTCGGCCTCGATTTCGCTCTCCTCCACGTTCATTTCCCATTCCTGCGCCTCGAGGAGCTTCAATTTTTCCTGTACGAGGTCGCGCAGGGCCTGGGTTTCAATCTGGGACAGCATCTGCGGCGTGACCCGCCCGCCCGAGGAGACGATCATCAGCTTGACGCGCTGTTGCACGTCATAGGTGGTGATCACCTTGTCGTTGACGATGGCGGCGACCGCGCTCGACGGGCCGGCGTAGGTTTGAGGGATATTGTCCGTGGAGCCCGCAGCCTTAGGCGGCTGTACGCTTGCGGGGTCGACCTGCGCGCGCGCCTGCACGCTGGTCAAAATGAGACAAATCACTGAAAAAAGGGAAATAATTCGCATAGATACCCTGTGTCGCCCTTGCTCCTGCGCAGGCCGGGGACGTCGCACGGGGCCCCGGCGTCGGCCCGCCAGCCCTCGCATGATTGCGGGAAAATAGTCTAAAAAAAAGGCGATGCAACCGGACTTCGAAGGGCGTCAGTCCACGAGCGAGCGCAGCGTGAAGCGGACGAGAAAGGCGTCGTCCGTGCCGAGGCCTTCATCGCGGGTCTGATCGCGCCGGTAGGTGAGCTCGAGCGAAGAACATTCATCGCGATAGCCGAGGATGAAATCCTGGCGGATCGTGGACTCGTCGCCCTCGGGCGGATTGAGATTCTCGCGCCAGGCCATGCCCGCCGTCCAGTGATCGGTGATCTTGAAGCGCAGCCTGCCGGTCAGTTCCTCGCGATCGAAAGTTTCGCCCGGCGCGAGGTCCTGATCGAGGCGGACATAGCTCAGATTGGCGCGCATGCGCCACAGATTGAGAAACGCCAGCGACTCCGCGCGCTGGATCGATCCGTTATCATCGGAAATCTGAAAACGGTTTTCGACGCCGACGACGTTTTTGTAGCTCAGGTTCAGCGTGCCGACGATGTCGGAGCGCTCGCCGCCGAGACCCGTCGAATCATTGAAGGCGTCGGTCTCCTGCACCCGGAACTGGGCCCCGGCCGCACCTTCCACGACAAGTCCGTTGTCGAATACGGCCGAGGCGGAGACGCCGGCGTTCATGCGCTGGCCGTCCTCAAAGCGGTCGAAGCCGGGCGACTTGTTGTATTCGAACAGGCCCGCATAGTCGAATTCGATGCTCTGGGAGTCCTCGT
>CAZBOC010000118.1:0-3850 GCA_964493225.1 uncultured Caulobacterales bacterium
GAGTTTCGGGCCGCTCGGGCGCGTCCGCGCGCCGGCGGACGAGCAGGGCGGGCGCAAGCCGCGCCGCCGACAGCCGGCCGCGGGCCGCGTCAAGACGGGCCCGCAGACCAGCGCGCAGCCGGTCGCTCGCGCGATCGAGGCGTTGCACGCTCGGCCCCAGGAGATCCTGCGGCCGCCCAAGGCCGCGACCGGCCGAGACGAGGGCCGCGCGCCGGCGCTCGAAGCCCTGCGCGCTGGCGGCGATCAGCCGGCGCTCCTTGCTGAGGACCTCGCCAAGAAGCTCGCTTCGAACCGGAACGGCCATTTCCGCGGCCGCCGTAGGCGTCGGCGCGCGCCGGTCCGCGACATAGTCGATGAGCGTCGTGTCGGTCTCGTGGCCGACGGCTGAAATGAGCGGGATCTCGCTCGCCGCCGCGGCCCTCGCGACGACCTCTTCGTTGAAGCACCAGAGATCCTCGATGGAACCGCCGCCGCGCGCGACGATCAGAACGTCCGGCCGCGGGATTTCGCCGCCCGGCGCAAGCGCGTTGAAACCCGCGATCGCCGCAGCGATCCTTTCCTCCGCGCCCTGGCCCTGGACGGGCGTCGGCCAGATCAGCACCCGCCTCGGAAAGCGGTCGCGCAGCCGGTGCAGAATGTCGCGGATGACCGCGCCCGAGGGCGAGGTGACGACGCCGATCACCCCCGGAAGGAAGGGCGGCGCCTTCTTGCGTTCCGGCGCGAACAACCCCTCCGCGGCCAGCTTCTTCTTGCGTTCTTCCAGCAGCGCCATCAGGGCCCCGACGCCCGCGGGCTCGAGGCTGTCAATGACGATCTGGTAGCGGGACTGGCCGGGGAAGGTCGTCAGCTTGCCGACGGCCACGACTTCCATGCCCTGTTCGGGCCTGATCCTGAGCCGGCCCGCGACGCCTTTCCAGATGACGCCGTTCAGAACCGCCCTTTCGTCCTTCAGGTCGAGATAGACATGGCCGGACTGCGGGCGGCTGACCCGGCCGAGTTCGCCCTTGACGCGGACATAGCCGAAGCCGTCCTCGATCACGCGCCGGATTGCGCCCGAAAGTTCGCTAACCGTATATTCGTGGACATTGCCGATCGCTGACTCCATGGCGGTCGTGTTAAACACAATTCCGGGCGCGGGCATAGGAGCGGGAGTAGGGCTTCGCCAGCCGGCGATCACCGGATCAATCCAGCGCAACGGGAGAGACGCGCGATGACGACGTTGTTATTGAAAACGAAATTACTGAAAACGAAATTGCTCACTGCAGGCGGCGCGGCGGCGCTCGTTCTCGCAGGCGCCGGCGTTGAATGGCGCATGGAACGGCGCGGCGACGGCGAAGCGGGCGCGCCCTTCATCAATCCGGCGCTGAGCGCGCAGGGGATTTGCGGCGGCGGCGACAAGATCGCGGCCCGGCGCGCCTATTTCGTCGGCGCGGCCCGGGCCTTCGCCGCGGCGGCGCAAGACGATGCGCAGACGCCGGGCGACAGCGCGCCTAAGGCGCAGGAATTCGCGGGCATCGGTTACGACATTACGACGGCCAGCCCCGCCGCGCAGACCCTCTTCAATCGCGGCCTCGGCTTCCTCTGGGGCTTCAATCACGCCGAGGCGATCAATCAATTCAAAGCGGCGCAGGCGGAAGACCCCGACTGCGCCATGTGTTACTGGGGCGAGGCCTACGCGCTTGGGCCCAACATCAACGCGCCGATGGACCCGGACGCGAACGCGCCCGCCTGGGGGGCTTTTCAAAAGGCCCGCGCCGCGAGCGAGGGCGCAAGCGAAAAAGAGCGTACACTGATCAATGCGCTGGCGGACCGCTACGCGGAGGAGCCCCCGGAAGAGCGTTCAAGGTTGAACGAAGCCTTCGCCGAGCGCATGGGCGAAATCGCCGCGCGTTATCCCGACGACGACTTCATCGGCGTCGTCGCGGCGGAAGCCAATATGGATATGCACGCCCTCGCCTGGGATTTCTGGGAGACGGACGGCCGAACGCCGCGCGAGCGCACCGCCGAGACGATCGCGCTCCTCGAGCGCGTTCTGGAGAACAACCCCAACCATCCGGGTGCGATCCATTTCTATATTCACGCGACCGAAGCCTCGAACGATCCTTATCGGGCGACGTCCTATGCGGACAAGCTCGGCGGCCTGGCGCCGGATCTCGGGCACCTCGTCCACATGCCGTCCCACAACTACTACAGGATCGGCGAATTCAAGAAGTCGCTGGCCGCCAATATCGACGCCGTCGCCGCCGACGAGGCGTACATCGCCGCAGCCGACGCATCCTTGCTCTACGAATTCGGTTACTACACGCACAATATACATTTCGCCATGACTTCCGCGCAAATGGCGGGCGACAGGAAGACGGCGCTCGCCATGGCCGAGAAACTCGACGCCAAACTGCCGATGGAAATGGTCGCCGCGGCCGCCTGGGTGCAGCCGATCAAGGCCGCGCCCTTTTACGCGATGGCGCAGTTCAACGAGTTCGAAAAGATCCTTGAAGCCGAAGATCCGGGGCCTGACGCCGCGTTTCTGCAAGGGGCCTGGCGCTACGCGCGCGGCGAGGCGTTCGCGAGAAGCGGAAACCTCGAAGAGGCTCGCGCTGAAGCCGCCGCCATCGGGGAGATCATCGACGGGGCCGACCTTTCAGAACTGACCGACGCCGACGTCCCCGCCCTCGACATTCTGGCTATCGCCCGCAATCTCGTTCTCGCGCGAGCGGCCATGGCGGAAGACGCGCACGAGGCGGCGATATTCGCGCTTGAGGAGGCCGCGGCGATCCAGGACCAGATCGACTACATGGAGCCGCCCTACTGGTACTATCCCGTCAAGCAGACGCTGGGCGCGGCGCTGATTAGGGCGGGCGAGCACGAACGCGCCGAGCAGGTGTTCATTGAAGCCCTGGGCGACAACCCGAACAACGCCTGGGTGCTCTACGGGCTCGCCGAAAGTTACGGCGCGCAGAACGACGGCGATGCGGAAGAATTTGCGACGGCCCTTTTCCGCAAGGCCTGGGCCGGAGAGGACGGCGACATCGCCCTCGACCGGCTTTAGCGTTTTGAGCCGAGCGCGCGGCGGCGCGCCGGGCGCCGCGCGTTATTTCGCGCCGGCGCGGGCCGGGCGCAGATAGGAGTCGAGCACTTCGGAGACCGGCGTTGGTCGATCCCACATCTGTTCGATCCAGGGGTTCGAGGGATCGTTCGGCTCGCCGATCCGCGTGAAGTCGGAGATCATCGCGTCCGGGAACTCCCGCAGCACAGCGTCGTTCACGCCTTTCTGAATGCGCGCGGCCCGGGCTGATCCCATGAAATCCTTGTAAAACGCGAGCGCCTCCGGCACGTCTCGCAGCCGCCGGTCAAGCGTGTCATGGCTGCCGCCTTCGTAATCGCCGATATAGCTCGCACCGTATTCGAGCGCGATCGCGCGCTGGCGGCGTTTGCGGTCGAGGACCCAGGCGAGCGTGCCGTTGACGGTTTCCGGACCGTTCAGAATGTGATCCTCGATGCGCGCCGCCAGCGCCTGCGGGGAACGGCGCAATTCGGAAAGCCAGCGACCGCGCCAGTCGTCCGGGTTCTCAGCGTCGAGAAAGCCGCCGCGCTCGATGAAGTGAAACCCGCCACGATAATAGCTCGTCGTCGCAACGGCGAAGTTCGGCATCCATTTCTCCGCATCAAGATTGTGGTCTTCCAGATACGCTTTGACGCCGTTCAGCGAACGCGCGGTGCGCTCAAGATAGGCCGTATGCGCGCCAATGACGAGCTTGTAGGCCTGTCGCCGCCCGGCTTTCCTCAACGCGTCGTCAAAGGCGTGGGCGAGCCGGGCCGAGAGCGTGGCGGGCGTGTCGGTCGAATTGTTCGA
>CAZBOC010000118.1:3860-8723 GCA_964493225.1 uncultured Caulobacterales bacterium
AGCCGGGCCGACAGATAGCCGTAGCCGAAGCGCATATCGCCGCCGTCCTTCAGGCCGAGAGTCACGCCCCAGTAATAGTGCGTCGGCTTGGCGAAGGCCCCGCCGTAATTCCAGATCTCGTTGCCGAGCTCCAGATAGAAAAGACGATCTTCGGGATATCCCGACTCGATCAGCGCACGAACCACTTCATCCGCGTAACGCGAAAATTCGCCGCTGAAGAAAATGTCGTCGATATGCGCCCTCGCGCGATCACGCAGGATCGGCACATCTTCGCCCTTCGCATTCTTGACGGTTATCTCTTCAAAATAGGGCTTGGTGTCGAATATGGCGGGAGCACCCAGCATAGGCGGCGCGTTTAACCAGAGGGCGACGCCCGTATCAGCCGCCAGATCGAATTGCGGCCTCAGCGGGAACCCGCGCTTGAAAGCCGCCGGCATGCGCGCTTTGGCGTCGGCGGCCCAGACAATCGTGTCCTCGTCGGCGATTTGATCTGTACGCCGAATGCCGGAGCTGTTCGTCTGATTGACGTCCATCATGCGCAGCACCTTGAAACGGGAGACAAAATCCTTGTAGCGCGGGGCGAACACCTCTCCGGCGTTCAGCGCGGCCTCATCATCGGCCCGGAATGCGCGCACGTTGCGGACGCCGCGGTCGCCGATGCGCGTGATGCGCAGCCCGTTCCAGTTCGCGTCCCTGTCCGAGAAGGTGACCTCGAGACGGTTCTTGGAAACCCGGTCGACGTTCCGCGGGCGGCCGAACGAGAAGTCCACATCGCCGTCGCCCTCCCAGGTGACCACCCATTTGCCCGCATAGAATTCGGGATAATCACCGGCTGAGCCGCGCATCAGGCCGAGGGTGATCGGGGCGCCGTTCGGCAGCCGCGTAAAGGTCTGCGTGCGCAGGTCGAACGCGCCCGACTGAACAAGATCCTCAAAATCCAGCTTCCGCCCGTTCAGCTCTGCGTTGAAGGCCCCGTAGCCCTGCGCCTTCAAAAAGTTGATCAGATGATCCTCGGGGCCCCAGTAAGCGACGAAACCCGATCCGTACTGAGTAATTGGTCTGCCGTCGTCCGTATTCGGAGTGACCGCCGTCTTGTTCTGCGCTGCGGCTGCGCCCGCGAGCACGGCCAGAGCGGCCAGGCTGCGCGCAATATCGCGGCGCATGCTGTTCATCCTCATCATTCGCACACCCAATCTTTGTTTTCAGTCCCCGAGGGCGCGGCCCCGCCAAGGGCGTGTCGCGCCGCACAAGCCGCCTGCCTTACAGCGCGCCTTTGAGAGCGGCCACCGCGCCGGTCTTTAAAAGTGCGTAAGGTTTGCGCTTTTCGCCGCTCCGCGGGGCCGACGGGCGCGCCCTCTAGGGGCCCGCGCGCCGCGCACACGCGATCGTGATTTTCCGTAGACCGCCCATTTGCTTCGTTGCGATCGCGTCAACCGCCGAACGGCGCTGCGTGCGCCAGGGCGCGAACCGCCGCGCCAATCGCAAATCCGAGAAGCCCCGCACCGGCGAGCGCCCCTTCCAGACGCAGATCGAGCAACCCGTCGGCGGCGAGACGCCGCCAATAGAGCGGCAAGGTGGCGATTTCCATCGTACTGATGGCGATGACCACGCCGATCGGTCCGCAGGCGGCGTAGCCGAGCGGGCCGAGAACGACGATCCAGCCGAGCCGGAGAACGTTCCCGACGAGCGTCGCCTTGATGAAGCCGAGGACAACGAGGCACTGCTCGGCCGGATAGGCGAAAAGGCGCGTCATCGGCGCAAGGCAAAGCGCCGACAGATATGTCGCAGCCGGCAGATATCGCTCGTCGAACAAAATCGCAATCAAAACCTCGCCGCCGCCGATGAGCCCGCCTATGCCGACGGCGAAGAAAAGAAAAAGTCTGTATCGGGACGTATAGTAGTCCGCCTTCAGCGCCGACCGGTCCCGCCGCGAGGTCTCCGACAGAAGGGGAAAAAACACGCGGTTGGTGTAAAGATTCACGACCTCGGCGACGGCCGCCGTCAGCGTGGTCGCCAGCATGAAAGCGCCGAACCGGTCGAGCGGCAGAACCTGCGCCATGAAGAACTTGTCCGTTTGCGTCAGGAAAATCGAGACGATGCTGGACGGCGTCACGATCTTGGCGAACGCCCAGAGTTCCCTCGCGGTTTCGCGTTCCAGATGGAAGCGGCGCTTTGGCGTCGGCAGGATATAGAGGCTTGCGAAAAGCCGCATCGCGGCGTCGGCGAAAACGCCGACGACCATCGCCCAGTAGGACCTGAGTATGATCGCGGCGATGATCGTGGCGCTGATCGATACGAGGATCTGGGCGAACTCCAGAACGCTCACGCGGCGCACCTCCTGGCGGCGCTCGGCGAGGAAATAGGACATGGGCGCGACGCCCTCGAAAAGATAGACCAGTCCCGTCGCCGCGACCGCCAGGGTCAGTTGCGGATTGCCATAGGCGCTCGCGAACAGCTGGGCGCCGGCCGCCATGACCGCGGTCAGCACGATGTTGCGGACAAGCTGCACGCTCCACAGAAAGTTTATAAAGTCGTCGTCGTCGCGTTGATGGCGGATCAGGAAGGCGCGAAAGCCGACGTCCGAGACCATCGTCAGGACGAAGCGGATCGACATGATGACGCCGATCGCGCCGAACGCTTCCGGGGCCAAAAGACGCGTCAGAATGAGGCTGCTGGCGAGGCGAAGCGCAGACGCGGCGACCTTCAGCCCGACGAGCGCCGTCGTTTCGCTCCTGACGATGGCGCGCGGATCGAGGCGCAAGGCGCTTTTGCTTTGAAGAATGGACACGGAACAACAACTCGTTACGGGCGGCGTTCAGGCAACGGACGGCTTCGAGGCCTCGCCGAGCGCCGGGGCGGCTCGTTCGCCCCCGGCGGCGAGGCGCAGGCTGGCGTAGGCCTTGCCGAGCGCGAGGAAAACAAAGGCGTAGTGAATCAGATACGATGTGTCGCTCACTGACATCATCATCAGAAGGTACATCCACAGCATGGCGATCAGCGCCCCCGCCGTGCGCACGACTTCGACGCTTTCCGCCTCGCGGCGCGCGCGCGCGGACCGCGCGGCGGCGGCCGAGAGCGATCTCAGAACGGCGATGAAAGGCAGGACGAGGAGCACGAGGGCGGTCAGTCCGAATTCAAGCGTCACGATGAGAAAGGTGTTTACGAAATCAATGATCCCCTGTCCCTGGACGAGATGCGCGAAAAGCGGGCTTTCCTCGTAACCCTCCGACCCGAAAAGGGGCGCTCGGGCGATCTGCCTGAAGCTGGCGCGCAAGAGTTCAAGCCGGTATTCGACCGTTCCATATTCGTCCATTTGCGCCAGTGCGTCCGCGCGGCCCGAACGTATCCAGACAAAGGCCACCAACAATCCCGTCCACAGCGCGGGGAACGAGATCAGCCGCATGAGTCCCGGAGCCGATCGATAGGCGAGGTATCCGGCGAACATCAGGACCGCGACCATATAGGCGCCGCGCGATCCGGTCAGGAACAGGACGAACAGGAACAAGGCGTAAAGTCCGTATCGATGCAGCGCCGAAACCCGTCCCTGGCGGGAAAGTCGGTATACGAGGACGCACCCTGTCGCCATCAGGTATCCAAGAAGGGTCGACATCAATGTCGACTGGATGCGCAGATTTCCGGACCGGTAGTCCGCGAACCGGGTGAAGCCGTCGCCGATCGCCAGTTCGGTGTAGATGTTCCAGCTGCGCAAGAACGTTGCGAAACCCAGGCCGGCCAGAAGGATGATGCTTATCAGCAGGCCGTCGAGGGCCTTGTCAAAATCTTCCGCCGTGCGCAGAGCGCGCGACAGTCCGAGATAGATGATCGCGATGATCGAAAAATTCGTCACGAGCTCGCGCAGGACGCTCGTGATCGGGAGCGACCGCGCCGTCAGGAGGGAGATGAAAACCGCAAAGCCGACGACGGCCGTCGTCGTGAGCAAAAACGGCGGATGACCCTTGGCGTCCGTTTTCATCAAAAGGATCGGCGTCAGGACCACGAAGATCGTCGCGAGCCCGTAGTCGAGGTCGATGAGAAAGTTGATCCCCGGAAAAGGGACGGTGCCCAGATAGTAAACCGGAAGCGCCGGCAACATTGCGAGAAAGAACGCTGCTCGCGCGCCGGCGTCGCGGGGGGCGGCGATCGCGAGAAAGCCCATGACGGCCAGCAGACCGGCGAGGCGGGAGGGCACGATGAACGCAATAAAGGCGAACAGGGCCCACAAGCCGGCGATCCGCATGACATGAACCCTGCCGAGCGACGCCGGCGCGGCGATCGCGCCGAGCGCGATGCCGACTACCGCGATGATCAGAGCTGCGATGCTGGAGGCCATGTTCCCGCTCCTGCGCGCTTGGCCTATCCGGCGGCGCTGGCGCGGCCAGCCCGGCCGAGCGCGACTTCCCTGTAAAAGGCTTCGGTCGTCCCGGCGATAACGTCCGGGGAAAAGTCCCGCGCGGCGGCGGCGACCCCGTTTTGCGACAGGCGCTTTGCAAGAGCCTCGTCTGAAATGACGCGCAGGATCGCATCGCAAAGGCCGGCCGCGTCGCCCAATTCGACAAGCAACGCCTCCTCCCCGTCAAGCAGCGTTTCGGGCGGCCCGAATGTCCGCGTCGAGACGACGGGGCAGCCGAGCGACAGAGCTTCCACAAGCGCATAAGGAAAGGTCTCGGACCGCGATGCGAGAACCACGACGCCCGCGCTGCGCCGGAAGTCATCGGCGACGGGACGCGGCGTGCGACCCCTGAAATCAACGCGCGCGGCGACTTCCGGCGCGAGGCGCCGCGACGCGTATTGCGCGTATTTCAGCGATTCTCCGGTCATCGCGTCGGGGACGCCCGCATCGGCGCCGATCAGCACGAGCTCAAG
>CAZBOC010000119.1:0-8682 GCA_964493225.1 uncultured Caulobacterales bacterium
TGCGCCGCCTGCCGCTGCCGCGGCGAGCGCGGCGGCGAGCGCGCAGTCGTGCAGCATGAGGCCGGCGCCGAGCGCCGACGCCGGATCATGGCCGAGGCCGGCGAGGACGCCGGCGTAGGCCCCCTCGAAGGGCCCGAGGCTGGCGAGACCGTTCACCGGCGACGCGAAAGCGAAGGACGCCGCGCCGGCCGACAGCGCCGCTTCGCTCCAGCCGGCCTCGCCCAGCGTGGCGCGCATCGCGGCCGCGCTCGCCAGGACGACGCCGCCCCAGACGCCCGCCGTGGCGATGAGCAAGTGGACGTGACCGGCCGCACGAAGCGCCGCGGCCGCCTCGACCAGCGGCGCGAAGCGGTCCGGCAGGCGGGATCGAACGACGCCGAGCGCCCTCTTGAAAGCCGCCGGGGCGAGGAGGAAACCGGCGAGCGCCGCCGCAGCGGCGCCCCAGGAAACGACGCTCCCCGGCATGACGAAGGCAAGTGAGACAAACAGGAGGGCGAGCAGGGCGACGAGATCATAGAGCCTGATCAGGAGCAGCAATCCGGCGCTTTCGGCGAGCCCTGGACCGCCGGCGCTCTTCAGGGCGAGCGGCAGCGCGGCTTCGCCGGCGCGCCCGGGCAACACCGCGATCGCAGCCCCGTGCAGCGCGCTTGCGCGAAACGCCGCAAGGCGCGGGGCGGACGGCGCGGCGATCGCAACCCGAAGAAAACGCAGAAACGAAACGCCGAGCATGATCGACAGGCAAAGCGCCCAATGCAGCGGGCGCGTCTCCGAAAGCGTTGCGGCGACCTGTCCAAGATCGACCGCCGCGCCGGCGGCGAACAGGAATACAAGCGTCACGACCGCGGCGAGCGCGACGCGCTCGCGCCTCGTTCCTGATCGCTGCTCGGGCGTGGTCATCTCCGCGAAGCGAGCGCGAACACGAACGGAAAGGCCGTCCATATCTTTTCAACGTCGAGCCTTTCGGCGAGAAACGCTTCGAATGACGGCGCGTTCCAATGGTTGATGTGCTCTGGATGGTTGCCGAGCCGGATCAGGTCGCGGCCGCGCGCCAGATTGGCGAGCTGAAACCACGGCTCGTGAGGCACGGTGAGAAGGACAGGCCCGCGCGAAAGGACGGCGAGCCTCGGCAGGAAACGGGCCGGATCAACCAGATGCTCCATGACCTGCGAGGCGAGGACCAGGTCAAAGCCGCCGCTCGGCGCGTCCCAGTCAAAAATATCAGCGCACACGAACGACTTTTCGGGATGGCGCGCACGCGCCTCGTCGATCGCCTCGGCGCGCAGATCAAGGCCCACATAGCCGGGAAGATCGACGTCGCGCTCGGCCATCTTGTCGAGAAGGAAGCCTTCGCCGCATCCGAAATCGAGAACGCTCGACGGTCTCAGCCCGGCGATGGTCGCCGCCATTTCGTCGTGGAAGCGGCCGAGCGCTAGGCGGTGGAGCGGATTTTTGTTGGCGTATTTGCGGGCGTGCCGCCGGCCGGTGTCTCCGCGGATTGTCGTTGCGTGTTCCATACCGTGTCGAAGTCCTGCATGAGCGCCGCCGCCCGGCGCAGCTGCGCGATCGCCGGATCAAGCGCCTGGACCTCGTCGATATTGACGGTCCGCCGCACGACCCAGCTGGGGTTTTCCTGACTGTTCTGACGCTGAATGAGTTCGCCCAGCAGGCCGACGGTCAGAAACTGAAAGGACGACATCACGAGCAGCATGCCGAGAAGCAGGAGCGGGCGATCGCCGATCGGCCCTGCTCCAGCGAACCAGAGAACCGTCAGATAGCTGAGTATAGAAACGCCGAGAATCCCGAGCGCGATCCCGGCGACGCCGAAGACATGAAGCGGACGGGTGCGAAAGCGCGTATTGAGAATCACCGTTAGGAGATCGAGCGCGCCTTTCATAAGGCGCTCGGGCCCGAACTTCGACGCGCCGAAGCGGCGCGCGCGGTGATTGACGGCGACCTCGCCGACGCGAAAACCGCGCCAGTGGAGAAGAACCGGGATGAAACGGTGCAGCTCTCCGTACAAGGAGAGCCCTGTGAGCGCTTCGGCGCGATAGGCCTTGAAGCCGCAATTGAAGTCGTTGAGGCGGACGCCGCTGAGCTGCGAGACGACGGCGTTGAAGAGTTTGGACGGCGCGGTTTTGCTGACGGGATCGCGGCGTCGTTTCTTCCAGCCGGAGACGACGTCGTAGCCCTCGCCAAGCTTGGCGACGAGCCGCGGGATTTCCGTCGGATCGTCCTGAAGGTCCGCGTCCATTGTAACGACGACGTCGCCGCGGGCCGCGCGAAAGCCGGCGTCGAGAGCGGCGGCCTTGCCGAAATTGCGCCGGAATTCGACGAGTTTCACCTCGCCATGGTCGGCGGCGAGCGCCTCCAGCACGCGGCGGCCCTCGTCTGTCGAACCGTCGTCTACAAAGATGAGTTCATAGGCCTGGCCCGTCCGCGCCATGACCGCCGCCACTTCTGCGTGAAGCGCGGCGAGGCTTTCCGCCTCGTTGTAGACAGGCGCGACGACGGAGATCATCGAAGGAGACTGGGGGTTCGTTCCGTGTTCGGCTGAAGTCACCTGATCCGCTCCGCACGGGGGCGGACCGTGGCCGCCTCGTCTGTTCGTCGTGGACCGCCGTTATGTCGATGATTGGTTTCTTTTCCGTAAAACCCGGACCGGGCCAGGCATGAGGCTCCGGGCGCTCGACGCGCGCGCAGGGCCCGCGCTATAGAACTCGCGCTGATTTTACGGGAGTTCGACATGACGGCGGAAAACGAACCCGCGCCCTGTCCGCGACGCGTCTTCCTCGCAGGCGCAACGGGGTCGATCGGGCGCGCCGTCGCCGCCGCCGCCGCGCAACGGGGCCACGAAGTGGTCGCCCTCGTTCGTCCGCGGGACGCCGACGGTCGCGCGCGGCGGCCCGAAGAGGTCGCCCGCATGCTGCCGGGCGCGACGGTCCGCTTTGGCGACGCCGTCGATCCGCGCTCGCTCGAAGAGAACGGCTTCGGGGGCGAGCGCTTCGACGCAGTCGTCTCGTGCATCGCATCGCGCACCGGCGCGCCGCGCGACGCCTGGGCCGTCGACCACCAGGCCAATCTGAACCTTCTGGCGGCGGCCGAAAGGGCCGGCGTCGGACGCTTCGTTCTGCTCTCGGCGATCTGCGTGCAGAAGCCGCGCCTCGCCTTCCAGCATGCGAAGCTGGCCTTCGAGGAAGCGCTCACCGCTTCGGGCCTTGATTATTCGATCGTTCGACCGACGGCGTTTTTCAAATCCCTCTCCGGCCAGATCGAGCGGCTTCGGCGCGGCAAGGCCTATCTGATGTTCGGCGACGGGCGCGGGACGGCCTGCAAACCGATCGCCGACGCGGATCTCGCCGCGTATCTCGCGGACTGCATAGACGACGGGGCGCGCAAAAACAGGATCCTTCCCGTCGGCGGACCGGGTCCGGCCGTCACGCCGCGCGAAATGGGCGAACGCCTGTTCGCGCTCCTCGGGCGAGAGCCGCGATTTCAAAGCGTGCCGCCGGGCCTTCTCGGCGCGATCGGCGGCGGCCTTTCGGGCCTGTCGCGCGTCTTTCCACCGCTTGCGGAAAAAGCCGAATTCGCTCGCATCGCCCACTATTACGCGACCGAATCGATGCTCGTATGGGATCCGCGGAAGGAGGCCTATGACGCGGCGGCGACGCCGTCCTTCGGCTCGCGGAGCCTTTTCGACCATTACCGCGACGTGATCGAAGGCAGGGCCGCGGTCGACCTCGGCGCGCATGCCGTGTTCGAGCGGGCCGGCGCGGACGTCTGAGACGCCGCCGGCCTCAGGCCGGCGCGGCGACGAGCCCGGGCGCGGCCTCGTCGCGACGCCTTTCGCCCGCGATCAGCGAATAAAGGACCGGCACGGCGATCAGCGTAAAGACCGTCCCGATGACCATGCCGCCGACGAGGACGACGCCAATGGAATTGCGCGCGCCCGCCCCGGGCCCGGAGACGAGGACGAGCGGCAGATGCCCGACCACCGTCGCAATGGTCGTCATCAGAACGGGACGCAGGCGGACCATCGCCGCCTCCCGGGCGGCGTCGAGCCGAGCATGGCCTTGCGCCTGAAGATCATTGGCGAATTCAACGATCAAGATACCGTTCTTCGCGACAAGTCCCACAAGCGTGATGAGCCCGACCTGGGTGAAGATGTTGATCGTCGCGACGTTCGCAAAGGTGAAGACTAGCGCGCCGGATAGGGCGAGCGGGACCGAACCGAGGAGCACGACCAGCGGATCGCGGAAGCTCTGGAATTGCGCCGTGAGAAGCAGGTAGACCCCGAGGATCGAAATCCCGAGGACGCCCGCGAGCGTTTCCCCTTCGCTGCGGATCTGGCGCGACTCGCCCGCATAGTCGATGGCAAAGGCCGGAGGCAGAATATCCGCCGCCGCGTCCTCCAGGGTCGCAAGCCCCGTTTCTTTCGTCGTGCCCGGAATCAGTCCCCCGAACACGCGAAAGGCGTTCAGCTGCTGAAACCGTCCGAGGGCGCGGGGGACGGTCTCGTCAACCAGATCAGCGACGCTCGAAAGAGGCGTGAGCGCGCCCTCCGGCGTCCTGATTCGGATCAGATCAAGCGTCGCGGGCGAAAGCCGCATGTCGGGCTCGACCTGCGGGATCACCTGATAGGACCGCCCCTCGAATTCGAACCGGCTGACATGGGCGCCGGAGAGGAAAACGCCGAGCTGGCCCGCCACATCCGCGACGCTCATGCCGAGATCGGCGACACGGTCGCGATCGATGTCGAGGCGCATCGCCCCGCGGTCGATCTTGAGATCCGTGTCGGCGTAGATGAACTGGCCGCTCGCCATGGCGGCCTCGACAAGCTCCTGTGCGTAGGGCGACATGCGCTCCGGGGGCTCGCTCGACAGGACGACAAGCTCGACATCGTAATTCCCGGCGTTCGGCAGCGAGGACGGCAGGACCGGAAAGACCGTCAGTCCCGGCGTCTCGGCGACCGCGAGAAACGCATCCTGCAGAAGATCAGGCGCGGCGACGTCACGCTCTTTCCACGGAATGAATTCGAGACCGCCGAAGCCGCCGGCGGCCGTCCTGACCGACCACATGTAATCCACGCCCTCAAGTTTGAGGAGGCTTTCGACGACATCGTTGGCGTAACGGGCGGTGTAGTCCAGCGACGCGTCGGGCGCCGAACTCAGGACAACGTCGATCGATCCCTGGTCCTCGACGGGCGCGAGCTCGCGTAAGGAGAACATGTAGAGGAGCGGCGCGATCGCGACGACGGCGCTGCAGAAGAAAATGACCGGTCCGCGATAGGCGAGCGCGGCGGCGAGGAGCGGCTCATAGAAGCGCCGTATACGGTCGAATGCGCCGCCCGAGGCGCGGGCGACCGGACCGTCGTCGTTGCGCGCGGCGAGCGCCGCGCTCATCGCCGGCGACAGGGTCAGGGCGACGACGCCCGATATGATCACCGCCATGGCGAGGGTGAAGGCGAATTCCTTGAAGAGCGCGCCCGTAAGCCCGCCGAGAAACCCGATAGGCGCATAGACCGCCGCGAGCGTCACGGTCATCGAGATGATCGGAAAGAACAGTTTACGGACGGTCAGGAGCGCTGACGCGACCGGCGGCTCACCCTCGCGCACGTGGCGGGTTGTGTTTTCAACGACGACGATCGCGTCGTCGACGACGAGCCCGACGGCCAGAACAATGGCGAGAATGGTCAGGAGATTGAGCGAAAAGCCCATGGCGGCCATCGCCGCCGCAGCGCCGAGCAGCGAGGTCGGGATCGCAACGAGGGGAACGAGCGCCGTCCGGATGGAGCCGAGGAAAAGGACGACCACGAGCGAGACGATCAGAATGGTTTCGACGAGGGTCTTGGCGATCTCCACGAGGGCGTCGCGGGTGAACAGCGTGCCATCGAAGGCCATCTCGATTTTCAGATCCGCCGGCGCGGCGGCCCGCGCGCGGTCAAGCGCCTCATGGAGCGCGGCGGCGACGTCGAGTTCGTTGGCGCCCACCGCCGGCCAGACGGAAAGATAGACGGCCTCCTTCGTATCGATCCTGACGTCGAGGGTGGATTCCTCCGAACCCATCTCAACCCGGGCGACGTCGGCGAGGCGGACCGTCGCGTCGCCGTCGCGTCGCAGCACGATCGCGCCGAATTCCGTCGGCGTTTTCAGAACCGTATCGGCGCGCAGATCGGTTTCGGTCGAGGCGTTCTCCGCCGAACCGATCGGGGCGACCAGATTGTTCGCCGCCAGCGCCCGGCGCACGTCCACGGCGCTCAGGTCGAAACCGGCGAGCTTCGCCGGATCGAGCCAGACGCGCATGGCGGGCGGGCGCGCGCCCTCCAGCCCGATGCGCTGGACGCCCGGCAGGGAGGATAGCGGCGGCTGAACCTCCCGCGAGAGATACTCAGTGATTTCGGCGCGGCTTCGCTTCTCGGACGTAACGGCGACGTAAAAGGTCGCTTGCGGACGATCGGCACGCTGGATTTCAATCGCCGGCGGCTCGGCGGCCTCAGGAAGGTCGGACGCGATGGAATCAAGCTGGGCGGACACCTGGGCGAGGGCCGCGGCCGGGTCGGCGTCGAATTCAAGCCACACCGTGACCTGCGAAACGCCCGCCGTCGTTGTTGAATCGAGGTAGTCGATGTTCGCCACTGCGGCGACGGCCCGCTCGATCGGTTCGGTGACGAACCCTTTCACGTCCTGCGCCGAGGCGCCGGCATAGGTCGTCGTGATCTCGATGCTCGAGGCGTCGATGCGCGGAAAGCGCTGCACCGGCAGATCGAACGCCGCCTTCAGGCCGAGGAGCAGAATAAAAAGACTGACCACCGCCGCAAGGACGGGCCGGCGGACGAACATGTCGACGGGCGAGCGCCGCCCGCGCGCCGCCCGGGCCGATTGCGCTGGGCTGTCGCCGCTCACCGGATCGCGTCCCTGGCGGCGACCGGGCCTTCGGCTTCCTCGCCTGAGGTGTCGTCCGCCGAAACAGGGTTGACGAGCGCGCCGTCGCGCAGCTTGAAAACTCCATCGGCCGCGATCCGGTCGCCGGCCTCAAGCCCCGATCGGATGACGATCTCCGCCGAGCCGAGCACCTCGCCGGGTACGACGACGACGCCCTCGGCGCGGGTCTCTCCGTTCTTTTCAACCAGGCGATAGACCGTGTCGCCATAGGGGCTGCGCTGGACGCCCGTTCGCGGTATGACGACGCTTCGACGGGGCGGGCCGACCGGCGCGGTGACGGTGACGAGGCTGCCGGCCGGCAGAGCCCCGTCATAGTCGTCGATCAGGGCGCGAAAGGACAGGCTGCGCGAGGCGGCGTCGATCGCCGGCTCTTCGGCGACGATCCGTGCAGGGACATGTTCGCCGTCAAGATTAACGGCGACGGGCTCGGCGCGGTCAACGCCAGCCGCCGCCGCTTGCGGCAGGGCGAAGTCGAAATTGATCGCCCTATAAAGTCCGAGGAGCCGCGTGATGAGATCGCCGACGTCCACATACTGTCCGGGCTTGAGATCGGTGATCCCGACGCGGCCGGCGAAGGGCGCGCGCACGGTCTTGCGGTCGATCGCGGCCCTCAGCGCCGCGACGCGGGCCTCGGCGGCCGCCGCGGTCGCCCGGGCGTCGTCGAGCCGGGCCGTCGACGCGACGCCCTCGGCGGCCAGCTCCTGTCGCCTTCCAAGTTCGGCGCGGGCCCTTGAGGCGTCAATTTCCGCCGCCGCGAGATCGGCCCGCTCCTCGGAGACGTCAATCTGTACGAGGACCTGCCCCTCTTCCACGCTGTCGCCCGACGCGAAACGCACCTCCCGGACGACGCCGGCCCGTTCAATGCTCAGATCCACGACGTTGAGCGCCTGCAATTCGCCGATCGCCGCCGCGGTCGGGGCGATCATGCGCGTTTCCGCTACGGCGACGACGACGGACTGCGCGGGTTCGGGAAAGCTCTTCCCATAGGCGATCGCCGCCATGATCTGCGTGACCTTGACGGCGGCGAGACCGCCGACGAGCGCGAGGGACGCCGCGCCGGCGAGCGCCCAGGCGAGTCGCGGACGACGTCTTTGCCTTTTCCCGCTTTCCGACACCGACGCCGAAACGGCTGACAGCGCGGGTTCCGCATCATTTTGTTCCGCGCGCGCGTCCATATTCGGAATTCCTTCTCCATGCCATGACGTGCTACGCATAGGCCGGCCTCGGGGATGCGCCCGGCGGCGAACTATTCGAGCGGACGCCCCGTCGTCTCAGTGAGGCAGGCGCGAGCACAGGGCGCCGGCGCCTCATCGCTGGCCCGCGCCGGCCCGGAAGCGGTGCGGCGCCGCGCCATGGTCCGCATACGCTGCCGCAGGCGTAATCAATTCCCGATGATTCAAGCTGTACACATCGTCTGGTTCAAGCGCGATCTTCGGGTTTTCGACCACCGCCCCCTCGCCGAAGCGGCTGCGCGCGGCCCGGTCCTGCCGCTTTATGTGGCCGAGCCCGAGTGGTGGCGGGGAGCGGACATGTCGGGGCGGCAATGGGCCTTCGCCGCGGAATGCCTCGCTGAATTGCGCGCCGATCTCGCACGCCTCGGCCAGCCCCTCGTCATCCGCGTCGGCGATATCGTCGAGATCCTGAACGACCTCGCCGCGGCGCAGCCGATCGCCGGTCTCTGGTCCCACGAGGAAACCGGGAACGCCTGGAGCTACAAGCGCGACCGGCGCGTCGCCGCCTGGGC
>CAZBOC010000120.1:0-8582 GCA_964493225.1 uncultured Caulobacterales bacterium
CGACGACATCGTCGATTCCGGCGGCACGCTTTGCAACGCGGCCGACGCGCTGATGGAGAAAGGGGCCAGGAGCGTTTCGGCCTACACCACCCACGGCGTCCTCTCCGACCACGCCGCGACCAAAGTAGCCGCGTCGCGGTCGCTGTCGCGCCTCGTCATTTCCGATTCCATCGAGGCGACGCCGGAAGTCGACGCCTGCGAGAAGATCGAGATCGTTTCAATCGCCGGACTTCTCGCCGAAGCGATCCGCCGCATCGCCAACGAGGAATCGGTCTCCAGCCTGTTCGACTAGCCTCGCGGGCGCGCGTGCGGTCCGCATAAAGATATCCGCGGCGGCGACGCGGTTCAGCCCTTGCCCTTCGTCTTCGTCTTGTGGGGCCCTGCGTTCTGTTCGATGAATTCGATGATGCGCGCCGCGACGTCGACGCCGGCCGCGCTCTCAATGCCCTCAAGGCCCGGCGAGGAATTGACTTCCATCACGACGGGCCCGTGATTGGCGCGGAGGAGGTCGACGCCGCATACATTCAGTCCCATGACTTTCGCGGCCGTGATCGCGGTCGAGCGTTCCTGGGGCGTGATCTTCACCTTCTTCGCCGAGCCGCCGCGATGGACATTGGAGCGGAACTCGCCCTCCTTGCCCTTGCGCATCATCGAGGCGACCACCTTGCCGCCGACGACGAGGCAGCGGATGTCCTCTCCGTCCGCCTCCTTAATGAATTCCTGCACGAGAATGTTGGTCTTGACGCCGCCGAAGGCCTGAATGATCGACTCCGCGCCCTTCTGGGTCTCGCCGAGGACGACCCCGATGCCTTGCGTGCCTTCGAGCAGCTTGATGACCACGGGCGCGCCGCCGATCATGTCGAGAATTTCGTCGGCCTGGCTTGTCCGATGCGCAAAGACCGTTACGGGCAGTCCGACGCCCCTGCGCGCCAGAAGCTGCAGGGAGCGCAGCTTGTCGCGCGAGCGCGTGATGGCGACGCTCTCGTTCACGGGATAAACGCCCATCATTTCGAGCTGGCGCAAGACGGCCGTGCCGTAATAGGTCACGGACGCCCCGATGCGCGGGATGACCGCGTCGTAAACGGGAAGCTTCTCGCCCTTGTAGCGCACCGAGGGCCGGTGCGACGTGATATTGATGTAGCACCTCAGATGGTCGATCACGTCGATTTCATGGCCGCGCGCCTTCGCGGCTTCGACGAGGCGCAAGTGCGAATAGAGAGACGCGTTCCGGCACAACAGCGCGAGCTTCATTGATCTCTCCTGTCAGTTAGTGTCCGAGAAGGTGTTTTCTCCCCGGATGGATGAGGACGCGCCTAGCCAATGCGTCGCGGCCGATCAACAGCCGAAAGCCCATCTGATCGCGATTGGTGAGCGACAAGGCGATGGGCCAGGCCTGACCGCCCATGGCGAAGGTCGTCTCGATCAGGATGCGCTCCTCGATCGCGCCGTTGGAGCTTTTGATCCGCCGGCGTTCTAATATCGGCGCGGAGCAGAAGACCTCGGGCCGCTTGCGTTTTTGTTCCGGATGCAGAAAGAATTCCACATGCGGCGCGCCATCGCGCGTCGTCTCCTTGATGCGGAAAGCGTGGATAGCGGATGATTTCGCGCCCGTATCGATCTTCGCGTTGATGCGCTCCACGCCCAGATCGGGCAGCGCCGCCCACTCGCACCAGCCGATTTCAAGTTTTGGCGGCCTCTTCCTGCGGCGGAGTTTCCGCCTGTCAGATGTGGATTGCGTGTCCAAGTGTCCTGAGGGCCGCTTCCTGAAAGGCTTCGCCTTGCGTGGGGTGGGCGTGGATCGTCCCTGCAATATCCTCAAGTCGCGCGCCCATTTCAAGCGCGAGACCGAATGACGCGGAAAGCTCGGCGACGCCGCCGCCGACCGCCTGCAGTCCGAGGACCAGATGATTGTCCGCGCGCGCGACCGCCCGCACGAAGCCTTCCTCCGCCTCCATCGTCATGGCGCGGCCGTTTGCGGCGAAGGGAAACTGGGCGGTTACAATTTCGTAACCGGCCGCCTCGGCTTCCTCAGGCGAGAGGCCGGCGGAGACGATTTCCGGATCCGTGAAGCAGATCGCGGGTATGGCGGCCTTATCCCAGCGACGGTTCTCGCCGGCGACGATCTCCGCGACCAGTTCCCCTTGCGCCATGGCCCGGTGCGCCAGCAGGGGCTCGCCCGTGACGTCGCCGACGGCGTAGACGCCGGACATGGCCGTGCGGCACTGCTCGTCGATTTTGATGAAAGGGCCGTCCATCTCGAGGACGAGATTTTCACGACCCCAATTTTCCGTGAGCGGACGCCGCCCGACCGTGACGAGAATTTTCTCGGCGGCCAGCGTTTCCTCGCCGCCCTCGGCCGATTCGATCAGGAGCCCGCCGCCGGAGGCCAGCCCCTTTGCTTTGGCGCCGAGGCGCACATCCATGCCGAGGGCCTTCATGCGCCTGGCGACGGGCTTCGTCAGTTCCGCGTCGTAAAGCGGCAGAACGCGGTCCTGCGCCTCGACCACGGCGACGCGCGAGCCGAGCTTCCGGAACGCGATCCCGAGTTCAAGGCCGATATATCCGGCCCCGATGACGACGAGGTCGCGCGGGACCTCGGCCAGGGCGAGCGCGTCGGTTGACGAAATCACGTCGCCGCCGAAGGGCAGGAACGGCAATTCGACCGGCGCCGAGCCCGTCGCGATGACAATGTTCTCTGCACGAATTTCCTGGCGGCCGTCTTTGGTCTCTACCCGGACGGTTTTGCCGTCGACAAAGGTCGCCCAGCCGCGCACGCTTTTGACCTTCGCCTTTTTCAGGAGCCCGCCGACGCCTTGCGTAAGCCGCGCAACAATCCCGTCTTTCCAGCCGATGGTTTTCGCCAGATCGATTTCCGGCGCCGCGGCGGCGATGCCGAGCGGGTTGCCGTCGGCGAAATGGCGCGCCTTGTCGAACTCCTCGGCCGCGTGAATCAGCGCCTTTGAAGGAATGCACCCCACATTGAGACAGGTCCCGCCGTCGGCCTCGCCCTCGACGATGACCGTATCGACCCCGAGCTGGCCGGCGCGAATCGCGCAGACGTAACCGCCCGGCCCGGCGCCGATGACGAGGAGTTTGCAGGTGATCGCGGTCATGGGTCAGTCCTCCACGAAGATGGCCGCCGGGGCTTCGAGAAGGCCCTTGATGCGCTGGATGAAAACCGCGGCGTCCCACCCGTCTATGACGCGGTGGTCGAAACTCGACGACAAATTCATTTTCTTTCTGGGTACGAACTGCGCACCGTCCCAGTGGGGCAGCGTCTGAATCTTGTTGACGCCGATGATCGCGACTTCCGGATAGTTGATGACGGGCGTCGTCACCACGCCGCCAAGGGCGCCGAGCGAGGTGATCGTGATCGTCGAGCCCGTCAGCTCTTCACGGCTCGCGGTTCCGGCCTTCGCGGCCTCGGCGAGGCGCGCCACTTCCGTCCCGCAGTCCCATAGCGAAAGCGCTTCGACATGGCGAATGACGGGGACGACGAGGCCATTGTCAGTCTGCGTCGCAACGCCGATATGAACGCCGCCATACCGCCGGATCACGCCTTCGTCGTCGTCGAAGAGCGCGTTCATCTGGGGCTGTTCGGCGATCGCCTTCGCCATCGCCTTCATCAGGAAGGGAAGTATCGTGAGCTTCGGCTGGTCTTCGCGGCGGGTCGCGTTGAGGCGCGCGCGGGTTTCCTCGAGCGCCGTCACGTCGATTTCGTCGACATAGGTGATGTGGGGAATGCGGCTCTTCGCTGTCGCCATCTTCTCGGCGATCTTGCGGCGAAGTCCGACCACCGGCGTTTCGTCTACGGAGGTATCCGGCGCCAGGCCGCCCCGCTCGGCCCGCGCCGACGCGCCGCCTGACGCGATGAAGGCGTCCAGGTCCTCGTGGGTGATGCGCCCGGCCGGGGCCGAGCCCGGGACGCGGCGAAGGTCGATCCCGGCGTCAAGCGCGCGCTTGCGGACCGCCGGGGAAGCGAGCGGGGCTTCACCCGCCTTTCGGGGAACCGCTGACGGGATCGGCGCGGCGGGAGCCGGCTTGAACGCCGCGGCCGAAGCGGCTCCGTTCGTTTTCACCGCCTTTGGCGGCTTGTTCGCCGAAGGCGCTTCAGACTTCCCGGAGGAGACCGGCTCGTGCTCGGCGTCGGTTTCCTCCGTCTCTTCAACTTCGCCGACGGGCGCGCCGGGCGCGATATTGCCTTCGCCGTCGATTTCCAGACGGATGATCGGGGAGCCGACGGCGACGACGTCGCCGATCTTGGGTCCCAGCCAGATGATCTTGCCCTCGACGGGGGACGGAATCTCCACCGTCGCCTTGTCGGTCATGACCGAAGCCAGCGCCTCGTCTTCGCGCACATTCCGGCCCTCCTCCACCAGCCATTCGACGAGTTCGGCCTCGGCGACGCCCTCCCCCACATCGGGCAGCTTGATCACATATTCGCCCATGGTCAGTTCTCCATGACCTTCTTCAGCGCCGCGCCGAGGCGCGCCGGCCCCGGAAAATAGTCCCATTCATGCGCATGCGGATAGGGCGTATCCCAGCCGGTCACTCGAATGATCGGCGCCTCCAAATGATAGAAACAGCTTTCCTGGACGACCGAGGTCAATTCGGCGCCGAACCCGCAGGTTTTGGTGGCTTCGTGGACCACGACGCAGCGTCCGGTCTTTCGCACGGAAGCTTCGATGGTCTCGAAATCAAGCGGGAGGATCGTCCGCAAATCAATAATCTCGGCGTCGACGCCGCTTTCTTCGGCCGCGGCCTCGGCGACGAAGACCATGGTGCCATAGGCGAGGACGGTCACGTCGGCGCCTTCGCGGCGGATCGCGGCCCTTCCCAGCTCGATCGAATAATGGTCTTCGGGCACCTCGCCGAGGTCATGCTTCGACCAGGGCGTGACGGGGCGGTCGTGGTGGCCGTTGAACGGACCGTTATAGAGGCGCTTCGGTTCGAGGAAGATCACGGGGTCGTTGTCCTCGATGGACGCGATGAGCAGGCCTTTGGCGTCATAGGGGTTTGAGGGGACGACCGTCTTCAGCCCCGCGACATGGGCGAAAAGCGCCTCCGGGCTCTGGGAGTGGGTCTGGCCGCCGAAGATTCCGCCGCCCGTCGGCATGCGGACGGTCATGGGCACGGTGAACTCGCCATTGGAGCGATAGCGTATGCGCGCCGCCTCCTGCGTCAATTGATCATAACCCGGATACATGTAATCTGCAAACTGAATTTCGGCACAGGGACGCAGACCGTAAACGGCCATCCCGATCGCCGCCCCGATAATGCCGCTCTCGTTGATCGGCGTGTCGAAACACCGGTGTTTCCCGTATTTCTCCTGCAGCCCCTGGGTGCAGCGGAAGACGCCGCCGAAATAACCGACATCCTCGCCGAAAACGACGATATTGTCGTCCCGCCCCATGGCGACGTCGAGGCCGTTGCGGATCGCTTCGATCATGGTCATGCGCGCCATCGCTCAGACCCCCGCTTCCTGGCGCTGCCGGACGAGGTGCGCCGGCATGGTCTCGTAGACGTCCTTGAACATCTCGCTGGGCGAGGAATGGGGACCGGTGTGCAGCGTTCCGTTCGCCTCCGCTTCCTTCTGTGTGCGCACGATGAAACTTTCGATCTCCGCATTCGCCTGGACATGACGTTCCTCGGACCAGAGATCCTTTCCTATCAGATAGTTTTTCAGGCGCTCGACGGGATCGCCGAGGGGCCAGGCGTCGCTCTCCGCCTTCGGTCTGTAAGCGGATGGGTCGTCGGACGTCGAATGGGCGCCGGCCCGATAGGTGACATGCTCGATCAGCGTCGGTCCGTGCCCGAGACGCGCGCGCTCCGTCGCCCATCGGGCGACCGCGTAGACGGCGAGGTAGTCGTTTCCGTCGACCCGGAGCGACGGGACGCCGAAGCCGAGACCGCGCGCGGCGAAGGTCGCGGCCTTGCCGCGGGCGATGCCCTGGAATGTGGAGATCGCCCACTGATTGTTGACGATGTTGAGGACCACCGGTGCGCGGTAGCAGGACGCGAAGACGAGCGCCGAGTGGAAATCGGATTCCGCCGTCGATCCGTCCCCGATCCATCCCGCTGCGATCGCCGTGTCGCCCTTGATCGCCGAGGCCATCGCCCAGCCGACCGCCTGAATGAATTGCGTCGCGAGATTGCCCGAAATGGTGAAGAACCCGTGCGCCTTGGAGGAATACATGATCGGCAGCTGACGGCCCTTCAGCGGGTCCTCGGCGTTCGAATAGACCTGGTTCATCATGTCGACCATCGGATAGTCCGTGGCGAGCAGCAGTCCCTGCTGGCGATAGGTCGGGAAGTTCATGTCGCCCGGCCGAAGCGCGCGGCGGAAGGCGGTCGCAATCGCCTCCTCGCCGAGGCACTGAATGTAGAAGCTCGTCTTGCCCTGGCGCTGGGCCATCAGCATGCGCGTGTCATAGGCGCGCACCGTCATCATGTCGCGCAAGCCCTGCAGCGCCTCTTCATCGTCCAGTTCGTTGGCCCACGGACCGACAGCCTCGCCGTCGCGGTTGAGAACGCGGATGATCGGATAGGCGAGATGACGGATCTCCTCCGCCTCCACCTCGACCGGCGGTCGTTCGACCTCGCCGGCGCGCGCGATCTCGACATCGCTGAAATCGGGCGCGTCGCCCGGCCGGAATTCCGGCTCCGGCACGTAAAGGCTCAGCGGCGGGATTTCGCTCATCGGGTCTTGCCTCCTCAAGAACGCGCCGGCGTTGTCGCGGCTTGTCGCATTTGACCGCTGGTGTAGTCCCATCGCTCGCGAAAACGCAATGGCCGGCGCGCCGCGTCAAGGTCCCGGGATTTCAACATCTTATGCCGTTTTGACCGAATCCGTTCATTCATCGCGACAGCGCGCGCGACCATGGCCGAACGCCGCGCCCCGTCGCCCGATTGCGTCAGAAATCGCCAATTTCATCCTCGGCCAATTCGTAGAGCGCGCGCGCAGCGCCGGCGCTGACAAATCCCTTGCGCAGGTCTTCGCGGACCGCCTTGCGCGCGCGTTCCGCCGGCGCGCCGATCCCGCCGCCGCCCGGCGTCTCGATCACGAGGCGCGCGCCGGCCGGAAGCGCGTCGCGCCCCATGCCGCGCAGGACCTTCCCGCCGACAAGGCGAACGCCGCCGGGCGCGCCCGCCATGCCGCCGTTCCGACCCCGGGCGGGGTGGCGGATGCGGTCGAACATTTTCGAGATCACCATGGCCTCTCCGCCGGCGTGTTCGAACTCCATGATCTGGCCCAGCCCGCCGCGCAAACGCCCGGCCCCGCCGCTGTCAGCGCGATATTCCTTGCGCCACATGACGACGGGGGCGGCGGCTTCGTTGATTTCGACCGGGGTTGATCTGACGCCTGAGGGAAACGCCGTGCAGGAGAGCCCGTCCTTGGCCCCGCGCGCGCCGGTGCCGCCGGTGTAAAACGGGTTGAGAACAAAGCGTTCCTCCGCTCCCGGCGCATTCCGCAGGACAGGGAGGTAAAGACACGAGGCCCCCTCCGCCGGCGTCTCTCCCGGCAAAACCGGCGATAGCGCGCCGAGGACGACGTCGGGGAGCATCTGTCCGATGACGTGCCGGGAGGAGACCGCGGCGGGCCGGCGGGCGTTCAGTATGCACCCTTCCGGCGCCGTCACGCGAACAGGCGCCAGAGACCCGGCGTTGTTCGGGATCGCGTTTCCGATCACGCAGCGCGCGCCGAAGGAGGCGTAGGCCTGCGTATAGGTCAGCGGGACGTTGATCCCGCGCGGCGACGCCTCCGACGACCCACTGAAGTCGATCTCAAGACCGCCCGGCCCCATCGTCACCGCACAGACGAGGTCGACGGGCTCGTCATAGCCGTCGATCCGCATGGCGTAGGAACGGCTCCCCGCCGGAAGGGCCCGGACGGCCTGAAGCATCGCTTCGCGCGAGCGTTCTATGATTTGTTCGCCAATTTCCTCCAGATCGGCGAGGCCGAACTCGTCGAGCGTCGCGTTCAGCCGTTCCGCCCCCGTCCGGTTGCAGGCCGCGAGCGAGTGGAGGTCGCCTTCGGCCGCCGCCGGATCGCGGACATTCGCGGCGATCAGCCGGAACAGCGTCTCATCGCGCGCGCCCTTGCGAAAAAGATGGGTGATCGGAACCAGAAGGCCTTCCTCAAAGACCTCATGCGCATCAGGACCGAACCCGAGCCCGCCGACATCGGCGATATGCGACGTCGCCGCGAAGAGCCCGATCGCTTCGCCGCGGCGAAACACCGGCGTAACGACGGTGAAGTCGTTGAGATGGCCCGTTCCATGCCACGGATCATTCGTGACAAGAACATCGCCTTCCTCAAGCGCCGTGAGCGCAAAGCGCTCGAGGAACGAACCGACCGAAGCGGCCATGGCGTTCACATGCCCCGGCGTGCCCGTCACGGCCTGGGCGAGCATCCGCCCCTGACGGTCGAAGACGCCGGCGGAAAGATCGCCCGCCTCGCGCACGGTCGCGGAAAAAGCGGTGCGGATCAAGGTCTGCGCCTGTTCCTCGACGATCGCGATCAGGCGGTTCCAGAGGAGCGTAAGGGTTACGGTGTCAAGCATGGGCGCGCTCGTTCCGTT
>CAZBOC010000121.1:0-8577 GCA_964493225.1 uncultured Caulobacterales bacterium
ATGGTCGACGCCGCCGACGAGGCCCTGCGCGGCCTCGCGCCGTCGGGCGTCGGCGTCGAAGCCCTCGCCCGCAAAATCGAGCGCGCCCGCAAGAGCGCCCTGGCCGCGGTCGCCGCGCCGCTCGTGGCGGGCCTCGCGCGGGCTGAGGAAGCGCAGCCGCGCGGCGGCGGCGATCTCGCCCAACGCCTGAAGGCGCATGTCGAAGCGGCCGAGATCCTCGCCGCCGACAATTGTGCGAGCGGCGCGGAACGTCTCTGGCGCGGACGCGACGGCGACGCCGGAGCCGCGCTCGTCGCCGGCCTTGTCGCAGCGGGCCACGGGATCGACGCCCCGCGGCAAGATTACCCCGGCCTCTTCACGATGCTCATCTCCGGCGCGGTCGTCCGCCGGCCGGCGGACGCCCATCCGCGTCTTGCGATCCTCGGCCCCCTCGAGGCCCGGCTCCAGAGCGCGGACCGCGTGATCCTTGGCGGTCTGAACGAAGGCGTCTGGCCCGCGGACGCGGGCGGCGATCCTTTCCTGTCCCGGCCAATGCGCAAGGCCGTCGGCCTGCCGTCGCCCGAGCGCCGAATCGGGCTCGCCGCCCACGACTTCGCGCAGCTCGCCGCGGGCCGCGAAGTGTTCCTGACCCGCGCGGCGCGATCCGGCGGCGCGCCGACGAAACCCTCGCGCTGGCTGCTGCGCCTGCGCAATATTCTGAACGGCGCGCAAGCGCTCGCGAGCGTTGACCGGTCCGCGCATTTCGCCGGCCTCGCCCGCGCGCTCGACGCCCCCGCATGCGTGCGCCCGGCCGGCCCGCCGGTCGTCAGGCCCCCGGCCGAGGCCCGGCTGAGCGCTCTCCACGTCACTCGCGTCGGCCAGCTTCTGCGGGACCCCTACGGCGTTTACGCCAGCCAGATCCTGAAACTGCGCCCGCTCGACGCCCTCGGCGAGCCCTTTGCCGCGCGCCATCTCGGCGAGCTTTTCCACGCCGTCTTTGAACGCTTCGCGCGCGCGCACGGCCATTCCATGCCCCGTGATCCGAACGCGGCGCTGCAGGCCCTCTTCGAGACAGGCGCGCGCGAATACGGCTACGGCGCGCGCGAGGACGCCTTCTGGCGGCCCGCCGTCGCCGAAACGCTCTGCTGGTTCGCCCGCTTCCACGCCGACCGCCTCGCCGTCGGCGCCCCGGCCGTAATCGAAGACAGGGGTGAATTCACCCTGACGATCGACGGCGCGCCCTTCGCGCTCAAGGCCCGCGCAGACCGCATCGATCTGCGTAAGGACGGAATGGCGGAGATCTTCGACTACAAGTCGAAAAAACTTCCCTCGATCAAACAGACGGACGCGGGCTTCGCGCCGCAGCTGCCGCTGACGGCCCTCATCGCCGCGCAGGGCGGCTTCGCCGATCTCGGCCCTACGCCCGTTGCCGGCTTCGCCAATGTGCGCGTTCTGATGCGCCATGACGACGAAAGGAAGAACCGCACGGGCGCTGAGGGGCCGGACGCGGAGGAAGCGATCGCCGACGCCCATGCGGGGCTGTGCAAACTCATCCGGCGTTACAATGATCCGGACACGCCTTTCCTCTCGCAGCCGCGCCCGGAATTCACCGACGATTACGGCGACTACGACCATCTCGCCCGGCGGCGGGAATGGAGCGCCGGCCCGGAGGAGCCATGACCGAGGCGCTTGACCGGACGATCTCGAACCAGCGGCGGGCCGCCGACCCGGCGCGCTCGGCCTTCGTTTCGGCCAATGCGGGCTCGGGCAAGACACGCGTGCTGACGGACCGGGTCGCGCGGCTCTTGCTGACCGGCGCGGACCCGGCGAAAATCCTCTGCATCACCTTCACCAAGGCGGCGGCGGCGGAAATGGCGACGCGGCTTTTTTCGCTCCTCGGCGACTGGGCGATGGCCGATGACGAACGCCTGTCGGAAAAACTGGAAGCGCTTGACGGCGTTCCGGGTTCGCGCGAGCCCGACGCCTTGTCGCGGGCGCGGCGGCTTTTCGCGCGCGCGCTGGAGACGCCGGGCGGCCTGAAAATCCAGACGATCCATTCCTTCTGCGAGACAGTGCTGAAGCGTTTTCCGCTGGAGGCGGGCGTCGCGCCCGGCTTTCAGGTGCTCGACGAGGCGGCGGCGCGCCGGCTCTGCGAAGACGCGCTGGACCGCAGCCTCGCCGGACCGCAAGGACGGGCGCGCGCGAGCGCTGAAAGGCTGGCGGTTCGTTTTGGCCCGGACGATCTGCGCGCGCTCGTCATCGGCGCGACGCTCTCGCGGCAGGGGCTCTTGCGGGACGTCGAATCCGCGGGCGGCTGGGACGGGCTGCAACGCGCGGCGGCCGCCGCCCTCGGCGTCTCCCCCGAGGCGACGGAGCGGGCCGCACAGGCGGCGCTCCTGGCTGCGGCGGACCGCCCTCTGCTGGAACATGCGCGCCATGTGCTGGCGCAGGGGGCGAAGACCGCGGCCGGCCTCGCGGACGGTCCCCTCGCCGATTATCTTTGTGCTGATGACGTGGCCGGGCGGATCGCCGCCCTGTCCGCTTTCTTCCTGACGAAGGCCGGCGATCCGCGAAAAAAATTCGTCGACGCGGCGACGAGGAAGATCGATCCCGCTCTCAAGGACCGTCTCGCGGATGCGCAAACGGCCTTCGGCGAGGGTCTCAATGCGGTGAATTCCGCCGCTGCGCTCGAGGACATGGCGTCCTTCCATACGGTCCTGAGGGCGACCATCGCCGCCTATGACGCGGCGAAGGCGGCGCGGGCGAGTATCGATTACGACGATCTCATCATGGCGGCGCGGGCGCTCTTTCGGGATCCCCAGAAAAACGCCTGGGTGCTCTACAAGCTCGATCACGGTCTTGACCACATTCTCCTGGACGAAGCGCAGGATACGAGCCCCGGCCAGTGGGAAATCGTCGAAGGCCCGCTGCGGGAGTTTTTCGCGGGCGCGGGCAATGCCGCAGCTGGGCGCTGCTTCTTCGCCGTCGGCGACCAGAAGCAGCCGATCTATTCCTTCCAGGGCGCGGACGCCGGCCTGTTCTCGGCGAAACAGCAAGATCTCGGCAAGGCGGTCGGGGCCGCCGCCAGATTCGAGAACGTGCCGCTGACGCTCTCTTTCCGCACGACGCGGCCCGTCCTTCAATTCGTCGACGCCCTTTTCGCCGAGGAAGAGGCGCTGCAGGGGCTCGGCGAGACGCAGCCGCTGCTCCACGGGGTCAACCGCGCCGGCGAGGCGGGCCTCGTCGAACTCTGGCCGCCAGCCCCGCAGCCCGAAAAAACAGAACTCGACGCATGGGACGCGCCGCTCGATGCAACGCGCAAGGACGATCCGGGGGAAAGGCTCTGCAACGCGGTCGCGCAAACAATCGCGGACTGGATCGGCGAAGAACCGCTGGCCTCGAAGGGACGCGCTGTCGCGCCGGGCGACATCATCATCCTTGTACAGAGTCGCGGGCCCCTGTTTCACCGGATGATCGCGAGCCTGACCCGCGCCGGCGTGCCCGTCGCCGGGGCGGACAAGCTGAAACTGCTTGAAGACCCGGCCGTTGAGGACCTTGTCTCCTATGCGCGGGCGGCCCTTCTGCCTTCGGACGATCTCTCTCTCGCGGAGACGCTGAAAAGTCCGTTTTTCGGGCTCGACGACGGGGCGCTTTTCGATCTCGCCTGGAACCGCGACAACAGCCTGTGGCGGACGCTTGCGGCGCGCGCGGAGGAAAACGACGCGCTCCGACGGGCCCGCCGCGAGATCGCCGCCGCGCGCCGCATCGGCCTTCACGAGGGCGCATACGCTTTCTTTTCGCACGTTCTCGAAGCCGGCGCGCCGTCAGGGCGCCGGCGCCTCCACGAACGCCTCGGGCCCGGCGTCAGCGAGCCGGTGGACGAATTTCTGCGCCAGGCTCTCGAATACGAGCGCGCCAATCCGCGCTCCTTGCGTGGTTTCCTTTCCTGGGCGGAAACCAACGCAGGCGAGATCAAGCGCGAGCTCGAACAGGCGAGCGACGCCGTCCGCGTCATGACGGTCCATGGCGCGAAGGGCCTTGAAGGGGAGATCGTCTTCCTCCTGGATGCGCACCGCAGGCCGGACCCGAGGAAGCTGGGGCCGGTCTTCGACGTCCCGCCCGACCCGGCGCGCGGATTTCGCGCGCCGCTGCTCTCGCCGAGGAAAGCCGACGACGCCCCCGTGCTCGCCGCGGCGCGCGAAGCGGCGCGGCGCGATGCGTTCGAGGAATACCGCCGGCTGCTTTACGTGGCCGCGACGCGGGCGCGCGACCGGCTCTATATCTGCGGGATCGAGAGCGGAGGCGGCGGAGACGTGCACGCGGGGCCCGTCGCGGAGAAATCGTGGCTGGCCCTCGCCGCGGACGCCTTCGCGCGGCTTGACGGCGTGGAGCGCGCCGAGCATCCGTTCCTAGGCGGAGAAATTCTCCGTGTTTCCTGCCCGCAAGAGGCGCCGGTCGTCGCCAAGGCGCGCGCCGGCGAAGGCGCGCAGCCCGTCGCGGCGCCGGACTGGCTTTTTCGTGAAGCCGCGCCGGAAGACGCGCAAACGCATCTTGCGCCCTCCCGCCTCGCCGAAGAAGAAGAAGCCCTCGGCGCGGGGCTTCCCAGCACGGAAGCGGCGACCGGGATCGATCGTGAAGGGGCCGCCTATTCGCCGACGGCGCAGGACAAGTATTTCCGTGGACGGATCCTGCATCGACTGCTCGAATTGCTCCCCGCCGTCGCGCGCGAGGCGCGCGCAGAGGCGGCCGACGCGCTACTGCGCCGTCTCGCGCCGGAGCTGCCGGCGCAGGCGCGGGCGGAATGGAGCCGCGAAGTCTTCGCCGTCCTCGAGGCGCCGGAATTCGCCGCCGCCTTCGGCCGGTCGCGCCGCGCGGTGGTCGCCAGCGCCGGCGCGCGGGCCGGCGCGCGCGAAGGCGTCGTCGTTTCGGGCCGGATCGACCGGCTCGTCGTGGAAGCGGACCGGGTTCTCGCTATCGACTACAAGACCAACCGGCCGCCGCCCGCCCGAGCCGAAGACGTCGCGGAAATCTATCTTGCGCAGATGGCGGCCTATCGCGCGCTCCTGCGGGAAATTTTTCCGGGCAGGAAGATTGAATCAGCTTTGCTATGGACCTTTGAAGCGCGGCTGACGGCGTTGCCGGACGCGCTCCTTGATCACGCTTTCGCGCGCAATCTCGCGTGACGGGTTGATCGACCTACCGGGCGGCCTATTTTGTCGGTCGACGGCGGCGAGCGGCGCCGCGCGCACGGCCCCCGCGAGGGCGAGGAGAGATTGCCATGGCGACGAAACCAGTAACCGACGCATCCTTCGAGACGGACGTCATCAAGTCGAGCGGACCGGTGGTCGTCGATTTCTGGGCTGAATGGTGCGGGCCCTGCAAACAGATCGGTCCGGCGCTCGAGGAACTGTCGGATGAATATGCGGACCAGCTGACGATCGCGAAGGTCAATATCGACGAGAACCCCGAGACGCCCGGCAAGTTCGGCGTGCGCGGCATCCCTACGCTGATGATTTTCAAGGACGGCGAACTGGTTGATACGAAGACTGGGGCCTATCCGAAATCGACGATAGACGCCTGGATCAAGTCCAATCTCTCCTGAGGCGCCGGGCGGGCTCACGCATGGTCGGCGAGAATTTCACCGGCAAGGTGCAAGGATCCGCCGATCAGCACCCTGAGTGTCTCGCCTCCCTCGCCGGCGGCGATATCGACCGCTTCGGCGAGCGAGCCGCAGGGGTGAGCGGGAAGTCCCGCCGCCTCGGCGGCGGCCGCGACGTCTTCGGGCGCGGCCGCGCCCTTGTGTTTCGCAGCGACGGCGAGGACGGAGGCGGCGAGGCCCTCGAAGGCGGCGAAATAGCCGCGCATGTCCTTATTGGCCTGAAGCCCGGCAATGAGGACGAGGCGCGCGCTCGATCGCTCCTCGAAATCGGAAAAGGCCGCGGCCACTGCGCGCGCGGCGTGGGGATTGTGCCCGCCGTCGAGCCATAGCTCGCAGGCCTCGCCCGCACGTTGCGTCAGCCGATCGACGAGCGGCCCCCTGACGAGACGCTGGACGCGGGCGCGCCATTTGGCGGTCTGCAACCCTTCCGACAGAACCGCGTCGTCGAAATCGCAGCCCGCCGCCCTCAATGCGGCGATGGCGAGGCCGGCGTTCAGCGCCTGATGGGCGCCGTGAAGGCGCGGCGGCGCGAGGTCGCTCAGACCGTCGCGATCCTGATAGATCAGCCGCCCCCGCTCGGCGAACGCCGTCCAGTCCATTCCGTATGCGAACAGATCAGCGCCGATCGTCCGCGCGCTTTCCGCAATCGCCGCCATGGTTTCCGGGGTCTGCGGGCCCACGACGGCGGGCGCGCCGGGCTTGAAGACGCCCGCCTTCTCGCGCGCGATGCTGGCGAGGTCCTCGCCCAGAAACTGCTGGTGGTCGAGGGCGACCGGCGCCACGACGGCGGCGAGCGGCTTGTCGATCACGTTCGTGGCGTCCAGCCGGCCGCCGAGCCCGACCTCGAGAATAAGATAGTCCGCAGACGCTTCGGAAAAGGCGAGGAAGGCGGCGCAGGTGATGGTCTCAAAAAAGGTCAGCGCGCCGGCCGCCTCGTCGCAGCGCGAAAGGACGTCGGCGAGCGCCGCGTCCGAGATCTCTTCTCCAGCGAGGACGATACGCTCATTGTAGCGCACGAGATGCGGCGAGGTGAAAACATGCACGCGCGCGCCAGACGCCTCGAGGATCGCCTTGAGGAAGGCCACCGTCGAGCCCTTGCCGTTGGTGCCCGCGACGTGGATGACCGGCGGCAGGCGATGGTGGGGGTCGCCGAAGACCGCAAGCGCGCGCTCCACCCTGGAAAGCCCGAGATCGATAAGGCTGGGCCGCCGGTCGGCGAGACGCGCGAGGACCGCCTCAAGCTCGCTCACGCCGCATCCAAGAGGGCGACGGCCTCGAGGGGCTCACTCGGCGGCTTTGTCAAGAACGACCTCTTCCGGCTCCGGTGCGGCGGCGGGCTCCGGGGCGGCGCTCTCCACGCCGGTCGCGGCCTCGGCGGTCTGTTTCGCCCGCGCGCCGTCGCGCGTAAGGACGCGCAGGAGGCGGCCGATCACGGCCGGCAATTCGTGGCGGTGGACGACCAGATCGACCATGCCGTTTTCCTCAAGAAACTCCGCGCGCTGGAAACCGTCGGGGAGTTTCTCGCGGATGGTCTGTTCGATGACGCGCGGGCCGGCGAATCCGATGAGCGCCCCGGGCTCGGCGATGTGCACATCCCCGAGCATGGCGTAGGACGCCGTCACGCCGCCCGTCGTCGGGTGCGTGAGGACCACGATATAGGGCAGCCCGGCCTCCTTGAGCATCTGCACGGCGACGGTCGTGCGCGGCATCTGCATCAGGGAGAGGATCCCCTCCTGCATGCGCGCGCCGCCGGAGGCCGCGAAAACGACGAGCGGGGCGGAGCGCTCCAGCGCCGCCTCCGCAGCGGCGACGAACGCCTCGCCGAGCGCCATGCCCATGGACCCGCCCATGAAATCGAAGTTTTGCACCGCAGCGACGAGAGGCATGCCTTCGAGCGCGCCGGCGGCCACTTCCATCGCGTCCTGCGTCGCCGTGCGCCGGCGATTTTCGCGCAGGCGATCCGTGTACCGTTTCTCGTCCCTGAATTTGAGAGGATCATTCGGCGGTTCCGGCGCCGGCACGAGCTCGAACTCGCCGTCGTCGAATATCGATTTCAGTCTCTCGTCCACCGACAGCCTTACATGGTGGCCGCAGGACGGGCAGACCTTTTGAGCGGCCTCAAGGTCGCGATGGAAAATCATGTCGCCGCAGCCGGCGCACTTCATCCACAGGGCGTCGGAGGCGTCGTCCTGGCGGTTAAGGAAATTCTTGATGCCAGGGGGCGTGATATTGGAAAGCCAACTCATGACTGAGCTCCTACTCGGGCGGCGCGCACGGCCCGGCCAAGCTCGCGCGCCAGGGTCAAGACGGGGTTAAGGAGAGTATCGGCATTGTCACTCTCGGCCTCAAGGGCCTGCGCGACTTTCTCGACGAGGGCCGAGCCCACGACCACGGCGTCGGCGAACGCAGCGACCGCCCGGGCCTTTTCCGCCGTTTTGATCCCGAAACCGACGCCGACGGGCAGGCCGGACGCCTCCTTGAGCGCGTTGACGGCGGCCGCGACGGCCGCGTCGTCGCCCGTCTTATGTCCGGTGATCCCCGCGACGGAGACGTAATAGACGAAGCCGCTCGTGTTCCGCAGGACTACCGGCTTGCGGGCGGCGTCGGTCGTCGGCGTCGCGAGGCGGATGAAATCAAGTCCGGCCTCGCGCGCGGGGGCGCCCATCTCGGCGTCCTCCTCAGGGGGCAGGTCGACGATGATGAGCCCGTCGACCCCGGCGGCCTTCGCGTCGGCGAGAAACGCCTCGACGCCGTAGGCGTGGAAAGGATTGTAATACCCCATGAGAATCACGGGCGTCTCGGCGTCGCGCTCGCGGAACGCGGTAACGAGGGCGAGGGTCTTCGCCAGCGTCTGGCCCGCGTCGAGGGCGCGCAGCCCCGCCCTCTGGATCGCGGGGCCGTCGGCCATGGGATCGGTGAACGGAATCCCGAGCTCGATC
>CAZBOC010000122.1:0-8483 GCA_964493225.1 uncultured Caulobacterales bacterium
ATCGGCGTCTTCCTGATGTGCGGGACGAGCGGCGTCGGCAAGACCGAAACCGCCCTTGCGCTCGCCGACGCGATGTATGGCGGCGAACAGAACGTCACCGTCATCAACATGTCGGAGTTCAAGGAAGAGCACAAAGTCTCCATGCTCGTCGGCTCGCCGCCCGGCTATGTCGGCTATGGCGAGGGCGGCGTGCTCACAGAGGCCGTGCGCCGTCGTCCGTACTCGATCATTCTGCTTGACGAAATCGAAAAGGCGCATCCCGGCGTCCAGGACGTCTTCTTCCAGGTCTTCGACAAGGGCTCGTTGAAAGACGGCCAGGGCCGGGACATCGACTTCAAGAACACGATCATCATCATGACGAGCAACGCCGGAACGGATACGATTGAAAAACTCTCCGCCGACCCCGACACGATGCCCGACGCATCCGGTCTCGGCGAGGCGCTGCGCCCGGAGCTCTTGACCTTCTTCAAGCCGGCCTTTCTGGGGCGCGTGACCCTCGTTCCCTATTTCCCTCTCGGCAAAGAGGTCATCCAAGACATCGTCGCAATCAATCTGGAAAAACTCCGCAGGCGCATCTTCGATAATTACAAGGCGGAATTTTCCTGGGCCGAGGCGGCCGTCGGCGCCATCGCCGGGCGCTGCACGGAAACCCAGAGCGGCGCCCGCAATATCGAGAACATCATTCGTCGCGACGTCCAACCAGCATTGGCGGCGCAGTTTCTGGAGCGAATGGCGTCGGGAGACGCGGCGAAATCGGTTTCACTGGAGATCGATAATAATGGTGCGTTCACGTATGAGTTTTCGTGAGCGACCTGATCCGGCGGGCGACCGCCACCACTGCTAAAAACCTGAAAGAGGAGAGAAGGTAATGTCTGTTTTTATCAAGTATGGCGACATCAAAGGCCAGGCGACTTTGGACGAAGTCAAGGAATGGGTCGATTGCGATTCCCTCTCGTGGGGCGTCACCCGCATGATCGATACGCAGGTCGGGAGGGCTGCGAACCGCGAAGTCAGTCTCGCAAATGTCCAGGAAGTCGTGGTCACGAAGGACTGGGATTACGCGTCGCACCAGTTCGCCAAGGCCGCCGCTATCGGCAGTGAAGGCGAGCAACTGGAAATTGTCGTCACCAGAGCCGCTGACGGCGGGGAAGCCTGGCTGAAAATCACCTGCGCGAAGACGCTGGTCTCGTCATACCACATGAGCGTCGGCAATGAGGGCAAGCCGGTAGAGAATATTACTTTCAATTTCACCGAGCTGACGCTTGAAAACTTTGAAAGGAAAGACGACGGCTCCACGGGCGGTTCCGAAAAGCCGATCTTCGACGTCGCAGCCGGCACGGTTGGGTAGAACCTGGAAAGTGGGCGGCGGCGCGCCCGCGTCTTCCCGATCGTCCGGGAAACAACCTCCCGCGGGCGCGAGCCCGCGGGTTTCACAGGCGGCGCGGCCCGCCGGAGCCGAGAGCGTCTTGGGATTGTAGTCATGAAGCGCCTTTTGGATATTGACGCGTCTGCGTCGCCCTTCGGCGGGGCGCAGGCGTTCGCCATCGCCCTTGCCGGTCGTGAAGCATTGAGCGAGCTGTTTCACTTCGAGGTCACGGTGCTCGTCGATGACCCCGGGTTGAAGCCGGGAGATTTTCTGGGCAAGGGCATGACGCTGCTTCTCGACGCGGGCGACGCCGGCGGCGAGCGCAAGATCAACGGCGTCATTCGCGCTATGCGCGCGCTTGGCCGTCAGTATACGGGATTCTTCAGCTATCAGTTCGATCTGGCGCCGGAGTTCTGGTTCGCCACGTTGTCCGAAGACTGCCGGATCTTTCAGGACATGACGGTCGACGACATCGTCAGGCAGATCCTTGATGAACGCGGTATCGGCTATCGCTTCGCGACGACGGGCTCGCGGAGCCCGCGCGAATATTGCGTCCAGTACAACGAGACCGATTTCGATTTCATCTGCCGGCTCCTCGCTGAAGAGGGGTTCTATTATTACCACGAGCACGGAAGGTCTTCGGGACGCTTCGACCATACGCTGACGATCTGCGATTCCGCCTCGGCTTATTTTCCGTGCCGCCAGGCCGATCTCTACTTCCGGAAGGATGAATACGAGAACGCCGCGGTCGAAACGTGGTGCGAGCAGCATCAGGCGCACACGGCCGAATGGCGCCTTGTCGAATACAATCCGGATGCTCCGACGTCCGATCTCGCCGTGAAGGCGGAGTCAAGAGCCGATCCCCGGCTGGTCTCGCGCACCGAGCGCTTCCGCAATCATGGCCGCTATGGCGAAGGGGCGCGCGGCGAGGGGTTGTGCGGCCTGGAACTGGACCGGGAGGAGGTGCTTACGCAAAGCTATCTCGGGACGAGCCGCTATGTGCATTTCGCCCCGGGCGCGAAGGCGAGATTCTCGGAGCCGCCGGAGGGCGTCGAAAGCAGCGAGATCGTCCTTGTCTCGGTCGCACACGAGGTCCGCGACTATTCCGCGGTCGCCGGCCTGACAACGGCGATGGCGCGCGCCGGGGATGAATCGCCGGAAGAAGACTTCTACAGCAACACCTTCACCTGCATCCGGTCCGACACGACTTTCCGTCCGCCGATCGACCGGCGCGTGAACCGCATGCGCGGGCTTCAGAGCGCTGTGGTCGTCGGGCCCGACGGCGAAGAGATCTACTGCGACAAATACGGCCGGATCCGGGTCTGCTTCCACTGGGACCGCAAGGGCAAGGGGAAATCCGATCCGACCTGTTGGCTCCGCGTCGCGCAGATGTTCGCCGGGCCGAAATTCGGCGCCCATTACGTGCCGCGGATCGGGATGGAAGTGCTCGTCGATTTCCTCGAAGGCGACCAGGATCGACCGATCGTGGTGGGCGTCGTATACAACGACAAGAATCAGCAGCCCTATGATATGGCTGCGGAGAAAACGAAGTCCGGCTGGAAAACAATTTCGTCGCCCGGTGGCGATCTCTCCACGAAGTACAACGAAATCCGATTTGAGGATAAGGCGGGCGACGAGGAAATCTGGATGCACGCTTCGAAGGATTTCAACCGCGAAATCCGCCACGATGAATCGCTTATTCTCCACAACACGCGCGAAGAGACGATCAAATGTTCCGAGAAAAAGAGCGGCGTCGCTGATTCCCTTACGGTCGAACTCGGCGACAAGGAGATGGCCGTCAAACAGGGAAACTACAAAGAAAAGGTCCACCAGAATTACGAGACAAAAGTCGAAGTCGGCGACATGAAAGTCAATATTGACACGGGCTCCTACCAGCATACCGTAATGCAGAATCACGAAACGACGCTGAACCTCGGCAACCATTCGCTGGACGTGACAACCGGTTCGAGCACGATCAGCGCCATGCAAAAAATTGAAATCACGTCGATGATGGCGATCGAACTGAAGGTCGGCGCCTCGTCGATCAAGATCGACCATACCGGCATCACGATGAAGGGGCTCACGGTCAAGGCCAAAGCCGAAACGATGATGGACCTCAAGGCCAACGCCATGACCCAGGTCTCGAGCTCGGGCATGTTGATGGCCAAGGGCGCCATCACGATGATCAATTGAGGAGGCCGCGATGCCCCAGCCCGCCGCCCGCATGCTGGATAACACCGCCCACGGAGGAATGATCATGATGGGCGCGCCGACGGTGCTGATCGGCAAGATGCCGGCTGCGCGGGTCAGCGATTTTCATATCTGCCCGATGGTGACGCCGGCCCCGGTTCCGGTGCCCCATGTCGGCGGACCGATCCTGCCGCCGGGGGGCGTGACGGTCCTGATCTGCGGCCTGCCGGCGGCGCGCGCGGGCGACATGGCCGTCTGCGTCGGCCCGCCCGACGTCATCGTCAAGGGCGAGTTCACCGTGATGGTCGGCCCATGAAGGAGGGGAACGCCGCGCCATGAGCCAGTATCCGAAACTGCGTCTTCTCGATCCGAAGGACCTGATCGCCAAGCTTGATCTGGAGGCTGATGATCCGAGCGTCGGGATCGTCGTCGCGGCGCAAAGCGCCGATGCGCTGGTCGAGGGCCTCGAGGCGTCGGGGGCCGACCGCCATCTGGCGAAGTCGATCCTGCATATGCTGCCGGCGCGCGAAGCGGTCTGGACGGCGTGCCTGTTCGCGCGCGTCGACGAGGTGAGCCTTGACGCCGCGCCCTCGCGCGCCCACCGCGCGGCGGAGGTCTGGGTCCGCGACCAGGACGAGCCGACGCGCTATAAAGCGTTTGAATTCGCTGAAGAAGAAGAACTGGCGACGACGGGAGCCTGGGCCGGCATGGCGGCGTTTTTCAGCGGCCCCTCGCTGGCGCCGATCGACGCGCAGACGCCCGTGCCGCCGCCGCCGGGCCACGGCGCGGTCGCAGCCGCTGCGGCGCATTCGATCCTTCTGGCGCGCGCGCCGCTTGACAAGGCGCTGCCCGGACAGGTCGCGGCTCTGGCGCGGCGCGTCGCAGAAGGCGGAAACGGCGTCGATCTCGTTGAGGAAATCACCGCGGCGGGGCAGCCGACGCATCGAAGCGGCTGACGCCGCAGCGGCAATCGAAGAGGAGCGACACGCAAATGGCGGTTTTCATCAAATTCGGCGAGGTCGTCGGAGATGCGACACTGGAAGAAAACGAAGGCTTCATCGCAGCGGACAACTTCGTTTGGAGCGGCGACCGCACGGCCGGCGGCCACCAGCAACGAGGCGGGCGCGTGCATTACGCCGAGGCCGTCTTTCAAAAGCGCGCCGACAAGGCCTCGGTGCCGCTCCTCGACGCGTTCAACAAGAACGTCGAATCCGATACTGTCGAGGTCCGAATGACGAACGCCGGCAAGGAGGAGCAGGGCAACAGGGACTTGGTCATCAAGTTCCGGGAGGCCCTGATCCTGAAGTTTCGATATGTCTTTTCCGAGGCCGTCCTTCTGGAAGAGATCACGTTCGACTTCTCCGAATACGAGGTTACGTTTTACGATGAGGAAGCTGGAGGCGGAAATCAGTCGACCTCGGATTCACTCCGGTAATGCGGCCGCCCGTCCGGAACAGCGCCGCAGGGCGCGTTCAAGGTAGGTTATGCTGAGCATCAGACTTCTTCGCGTGGGCGATCCGTCGGAAGCGACGATCGAGGAGCGCGTCTTCGAAGGCGGGCGCCTGACCATCGGGCGCGGCGCCGACTGCGACTGGCGCCTTGAGGACAAGGCGACGACGCTCAGCCGGCTGCACTGCGAATTGTACAATCGCGGCGAGCAGGTCTTCGTCACCGACCACAGCGCGAACGGCGCCTTTCTGAACGGCGCCCATGACCGGCTCGACCAGGGCGCGAGCGTCGCCGTCGGGGACGGCGACAGGCTGCAGATCGGCGGGTATCTCCTCATATTCCGCAGCCCGCCGGCGCGCGGCGCCGGCGGCGGCGGGTCGATCGGCGCCGATTTCGACGTCGATTTCCTGGACGGCGGCGAGCAGGGGGATATGGTCGGAAGCCTGACGTCCCGCGGCGCCCCTAAGCGGACCGACAGTCTCATCGACGAAGTCGGCGCGCTCTCGCGCCCGCAAGCCGACGACGCCGGCGTCGGTCCGCCCACCCGCGGGCGGGGCGATCTCGATGTCGCCGTCGAGCCGCTGCTCGGGCGGGCGGAGCGGAGCGCCGCGGAAGCGCAGATCCCGGCCGACTGGGACCTTCTTTCAACAGAGGAAAGCGATCCGGACGCTGATCGCCCCGGCGGCGCGCCCGAACAAGGCGCGGTCGTTCCGCCCGCTGATTTCGCCGCCGCCGATACCGGCGCGAAGGAAAATCCCGCGCCGTCCGTCGGCCCCGCCCTGCGCCGGGAACGGACCGGGCTCGGCGGCGCGGAGGAAGATCTCCTCGCGGCGTTCCTTGAGGGCGCGGGGCTCGATCCGGCCTCGTTTCGCGACGACGATCCGGTCGAGCTCATGCGCAGGGCGGGCGCCGCCTATCGCCAGTCGGTGCTCAATTTCTGCGACATTCTTCGGGACCGGTCTTTCCTGAAAAACGAGTTCCGCATCGAACGCACGCTCATCGGCGTCGAGGCGAACAATCCCCTGAAGTTCAGCGATCCCCGCGAGGCCGCGGCCAAACTGCTCAAGGCGCCGGAGCGCGGATTTCTCGACGGGCAGTCCGCCCTGCGCGAAGCCGGCGAGGACATCAAAAAGCACCAGATCGCCGTGCTCGCCGGCGTGCGCTTCGCTTTGGAGACATTGCTTGACCGCTTTCGTCCCTCCTCTATCCTGAAGAGGGCCGCGAAGGAGCAGGGCGAGCGTCGTCGTTTGATGGGAAGCGGCGACCCGGTCAAGCAGGCCTGGAGCAAATTCGAAACGCTCCACGAGGTGTGTGCCGAGGAGGCGTCGACCAGCAGCGACGGCTTCGTCAATCGCGCTTTCCGGGCGGGCTATGAAAGCCAGATGGACAAGCTGGAGAAGTCCGGGCGCTGAGCAAGTGCGGTGCGCGGGGAACAGGGAGAGAACCATGGCGTTGGCCAGGAATTTCGCGCTGATGGGGGCGACGTTCGCGCTCGCCGCCTGCGCCAGCGTCGGCGACGTGGTCGGCGACGTCGTCGGCGGGGAGGACGAGCCGGAAACCTACGAGGTCAGGTTGGCCGCCGGCGCGGACGCCAATCCGAATGCGGCCGGGCGCCCGTCGCCGACGCTCGTCAAGGTTCTGACCCTTAATGCGGACGCGACCTTCCGCGACGCCGACTTCTTCGATCTCTTCGAGGAGACCGAACAGACCCTCGGCGCCGACCTGGCGAACCAGGCTGTGACCACGCTCACACCCGGAGAGGAGATCACGATCGATATTGAGGGCATGGAGGAGACCGGCTTCATCGCCGTGATCGCCGGCTTTCGCGCCCTCGACGACGCGGAATGGCGCGCCGTCGCCCCCTTGTCGACGTTCCGGAAGGAACGGGTGCGGATCGACCTCGCCGGTTCCAGGGTGACGCTGGACGGGGAATAGGCGCGAATGCGGCGCCGGCCGCAGGACGGTCTCGTCGTCCGCTTTCACGGGCGGCGCGGCGATCAAGACCGGGCGTCGGTCCCGGGCTGAAGGAGAATAGCCGAATGTCGTGGAGCAACCGCGTCGTCTGGACCGAAGGCATGTTCCTGCGAACGCAGCATTTTCAGCAGGCGGACCGCTATCACGAGCGCCTGGCGATCCAGTCGCTGCGCGCGGCCCGCGCCGACGTCTGGGGCGTGCAGCGCCTGCAATTCGACGAACATCTCCTGAACGAGGGCCGCGTCGGACTCACCGCTGTGAAAGGCGTTTTCCCCGACGGAACCCTCTTTGAAGCCCCGGAAAGCGACGATCTGCCGGCGCCGCTCTCGATCCCGGAAGATCTGCGCGACGCCGTGATTTATCTTTGCGCACCCATTCGCCAGCCGGGCGCGGCGGACACGCTCGTCGTCGGCGCCGACGGAAACCGGCGTTACCGCGCCGTCGAAATCGAGACGCCGGACGTCACCGAGGACGGGGCCGCCTATGCGACGATCTCGGTCGCCAAGGCCGCCTTGAGCATCCGGAGCGAGGCGGAGGACCTTGCGGGATTTGAGACCGTCCCGATCGCCCGCGTCGTGGAACGCCGCGCCGACGACGCCGTTTCCCTCGACAAGAATTTCATCGCCTCCAGCGCCACTTGCGCCGCCTCGCCGCCATTGCTGGCGCTGATGGCCGAGGTGCGCGGGCTCTTGCACCAGCGCGGCCAGGCGATCGCGGCCCGGCTCGGCAGCGCCTCGGCGGGCGGGGTCGCGGAGGTCACCGACTTCATGTTGCTTCAGGCCGTCAATCGCTGGGAAGGCCTCTTCCGTCATCTCGCCAATCTGGAAGATATCCACCCTGAGCGTTTTTATGCGGACGTCGTCGCTCTCGCTGGCGAGCTTTGCACCTTCACCGAGGAGACCAACCGTCCGCCCGAATTTCCCGCCTATCGCCACGGGGATCTGCAGGCGACGTTCAGGCCGCCGATGGAGTCCCTGCGCCGCTCGCTGAGCGCGGTTTTCGAACAGACTGCGATCCCGATCCCGCTGGAGACGCGCGGATACAACGTCCGGGTGGGAAAGATTGCGGACCGCACGCTGTTCGACGACTGCAGCTTCGTTCTTGCGGCGACGGCTTCGGTGGACGTCGAAACGCTGCGCGCCCTGCCGAAAAGGACGACCGTCGGCGCCGTCGAGCGGATCCGCGATCTCGTCAACATGCAGCTCGGCGGGGCGCCCATTCACGCCATGCCGGCCGAACCGCGCCAGATACCCTACCGCAAGGGGCAGGTGTATTTCTCGGTCAATGACGGCCACGAGGAATGGAAGGTCGTGCGCTCCTCCGGCGGCGTGGCGATCCATGTTTCGGGCGAGTTGCCCGATCTTGAACTGGCCCTGTGGGCCATAAGGGGGCGGCGATGACGACCGGCGGCGTGGCGATCGATTTCGACGACGACAAGACCTTCTTAGAGGGGCCCGGGCACAGAGCCCCTGCGGCCCCCGCCGCCCCGGCCGACGATCTCTTC
>CAZBOC010000123.1:0-8456 GCA_964493225.1 uncultured Caulobacterales bacterium
GGCGCTCGGCGTCCGATCCGAGAAGAATCAGCAAGGTTGCGTCGCCGCCGTCGTCGAGGATCATGTTGGCGAGGTCGCCGTTCGGCCATTCCCACAACTTGTCAGCGTAGTCCCAGTATTCCTCGAGCGTCTCGCCCTTGACGGCGAAAACGGGCGTCCCCGTCGCGGCGATGGCGGCGGCGGCGTGGTCCTGGGTCGAATAGATATTGCACGACGCCCAGCGCACTTCCGCGCCGAGGGCCTGGAGCGTCTCAATGAGAACGCCCGTCTGGATCGTCATGTGGAGCGAGCCCGCGATCCGCGCGCCTTTTAGCGGTTGCGACGGACCGTACTCCTCGCGCGTCGCCATGAGGCCCGGCATTTCCGTCTCGGCGATGTCGAGTTCGGTGCGGCCCCAATCGGCGAGGCTGATGTCTTTGACGATGTAATCCTGGTCGGCCATGGGCGTGGTTTTCCTCATATTTCGAATGGAGGGCGATAATTCCCGCGGCTTATAGCAACGCCGCTGCATCGCGCCAAGGGAGATATAAAGATTTCTTTATGTCTGAAGCGGCCGGGTTTCGGGGGGCGCGGGGCGATGGGCGGCCTTTGCGAAGTTTGCGTGACGCCTCTTGATCCGGCGGCGGTGCTGAGTTGGATTTCGTAAGCGCCGAGGAGAGGGCGCGGGAAAGGGATGGGATCCATGAGATATCTAATGACCGGCGCGATCGCGCTGGCGGCCGGCGCCTGTGCGACAAAGACGACCGAACCGTCGAAAGACGCGGCGGCCTCATATCTCGAAGATCCGCGGCTTGGCGACAAGGTCGACCGGATCTGCTTTGCAAGCCAGATCAACGGCTTCGGCTTCGTGGACGAATATCAGGACGCGGTTCTTATCGAGGCGCGCGTCAATGACTGGTTTTTCGTCGAGCTGATGGGCCCTTGCACCGTATCCGGCCTGCGTTTCGCACAAACGGTCGCGCTGGACTTCCGGCGCGGCGGCGGCTGTCTGACCCGCGGCGACCGGCTGGTTTTCAGCGACAGCCTCAGTTTCGGCCCGGCGCGCACGGCCAATCTGCGCCGGTGCACGATGGGAAGCGTATATCGCTGGGATCGGAACGCAGGGGAGGCCGTTCCGGCGGGCGAAGAAGGCGCCGACGGTCCGCAATAATCAAAAACCGGCCACGTCGTCACAGGTGGCTGACGACTTCGAACCTGATCCCGTGATGGTCGAAAAAATCGAAGCGGCGGCCGGGATCGTAATCGCGATGGTTACGGGGCCGGAACCCGGCGGCTTTCACGCGACCTTCGACCGCGTCGAGGTCGACGCCGCCGCCGAGTTGGCTGGGCGGCGCGCCCTTTGTGTGGCCCTTCGTTTCGGGAAGCGCCGGGCCGGGCGCGTCGCTTTGTGATGGCCGAGGGGCGAGACAGGACAACGCCAGAAAAGACAACGCAGGAAAGATAGCGGCTCGGCGGACATGGCCGGCCTCGTGACTGCTGGCGAACCCGCATCCGGGCCGCGAACACCGCCTAAAATTCGGCGTCCAGAACCGATGCCAGAACCGATCATTGCGCGACCGCCGGGAAAATTTCAGCGCATTTTCTCTCGCGCTGCGCCGCTCTGTTATCGCGCCGCGCCAGCCTCCGCCGCGAGGATCGCCCGCAAGCCTTCCCGGTACGTCGGATACTGAAGCTTGACGCCGAGGCGGTCCTTCATGCGCGCGTTGGAGACGCGCTTGTTGTCGGCGTAGAAACTGCGGCCCATCTCGGAGAGGTCCGCGTCTTCCAGCGGCACGAGCGGCGGGAGGGGCGCGCCGATAAGCTCGCAGGCATAAGCCGTCACGTCCTGGGGCGGGGCGGGCTCGTCGTCGGCGATGTTGAAAAGGTCCCCCGCGGACGGATTGTCGAGGCTCGCGGCGAGGGCCGCGGCGATGTCGTCGACATGGGCTCGCGAGAACACCTGGCCCTCCTTGTAGATCCGTTTCGCGGTTCCAGCCCGGATCGCGTCAAAAGCCGACCTTCCCGGCCCGTAGATCCCCGGCAGGCGAAAGACAACGATTTCGGCGTCGACGCCGTCGGCGAAATCCCGCCAGCCGTTTTCGGCGGCGATCCTGCGTTGTCCGCGGGACGAGGCGGCCTTGAGCGCCGAGGTTTCGTCGACCCATGCGCCGCCATGGTCGCCATAGACGCCGTTCGTCGAGAGATATCCGATCCAGCGCGCGGCCGCCAAAACCTCCCGCGAAAGGCTCGAGAGCGCCGCAAGGGCGGGACAGCCCGCCTCGCCAGGCGGCGTGGAGACGAGGACCGCGCTGGCGCCGCGGACAGCGTCTTCCGGCGGGGCGCCGTCCCAGACGACGGGGGTTATGCGGGCCGCGCGCAGGGCTTCGGCCTTTTCAGGCGATCGCGTGGTGCCCATGACGCGCCAGCCTTTGTCAAGGCGATCGCGTGCGAAGGCGCGCGCCGTGTAGCCGCAGCCGATGCAGAGAAGTTTGCGTTCACCCATTGATTACGACCGTTCCGGGTTGCGCACGCGACCAGCCCTAGCATATTCCCGGGTGCATGCAGCAACCAAACGGCGCGCGCTCATGAGAATTCTTCCAGGATTGTTCCTCGCCATCGGCCTTGGTCTCGGGTCCGCCGCCATGGCCGCGCCCATCGCCGGCGTCTTCAACACCGGCGAGTCCGACGCCGTTGATGATGCGAGCGCGAGCCTCGACATCCGCTTTCACCCCTGCGCGGACGCGCCGGCCGAGACCTGCGGGACGATAGAGCGGGTGCGCGACGCCGCCCCCGGCGACGCTGACGTCCTGCCGGACGGCTCTCCGCTCGTCGGCTTCACCATCGTCAGGGGGCTCGAAGACAAAGGCGAGGGGCGGTATCGCGGCGGGCGAATCAACGCCGTCGACGAATCGATCCGCAAAGACAAGATGGTCTGGTACGGGCTGAAGGTGGACAGGCAGGGCCCTGACCTCTTGAAGGCCAAGGGCTGCCTCGGCCCCATCTGCCCACGAACGATGTACTGGTCCGCCATCGATGCGACGCCGGAATAAGCGCCCGGGAGCGCGCGCATGTATCGCCTGTTCGCCGCGCTGTCTCTGCCCGAAGTCGTCGCCGACGCGCTGACCCAGCTGCAATCCGGCGTCGACGGCGCGCGGTGGCGCCCGACCGAAAATTTTCACCTGACCCTCCAGTTCATCGGCGAAGTGAATCGTCATGGAGCGGAGGATGTCGCCGCCGCCCTCGCCGGCGTCGCGGCGCCGGGATTTTCCCTGACGCTGGAGGGCTGCGGGTTTTTCGGAGACCGCAAACCGCGCGCCCTGTGGGTCGGCGCATCGCCTTCCGCGCCGCTCCAGCACCTGCAGTCGAAAGTGGAGACCGCGCTGAGGCGTTTCGGGGTGAAGCTCGAGAAACGAAAATTCACGCCGCATGTCACGCTCGCCTACCTGAACGGCGTCTCTGAAGAAACGGCGGCGCGCTATTGCGCGGGACACAATCTCTTCCGCGTCGGTCCTTTCCCCGTTCGCGAATTCCACCTCTACGAGTCGCGCCTCGGCGGCGAGGCGTCGCATTACGAGATCCTCGAGACCTATCCTCTCCTGGCCCCGGCCGACCTGCGCGCGACGAGGTGATCGAGGAAGCCGTCCGCTCCCGCCTCCACGAGATCGAGGACGCGCTCGAACCCGTCAGCCCGGCCATAATAGGGGTCCGGGGTCTCGCGGACTTCGCCGCCTGCGTGGTCGAGAAAAAGTCCGATCTCGCATTCCCGGTTCGGCGGGGCCATGTCGAGAAGGTCGGCGCGGTTCGAGAGGTCCATCGCGAGGAGATAGTCGAACGCAAAGAAATCGGGGAAATCGACCTTGCGCGCCCGCTGGGCTGAAAGATCATAGCCGCGACGCGCCGCCGCCGCCTGCATGCGCGCGTCGGGCGGCGCGCCCGCATGCCAGGCGCCAGTTCCCGCCGAATCAATCTCAAGAGTAATGCGGCGCTCGGCCGCCTTTGCGCGCAAGACAGCCTCGCCCGCCGGAGAGCGGCAAATGTTCCCGAGACAAACGACAAGTATGCGCGCCATGAGCCCCCGGCCCTAATTGGCGACCGCGCGCGCGTCAATTGGCCGTCGCCGGCTTTTGCGCCATAATCGCGCCATGTCTGCAACGAATATCGTCATTCTCACCGGAGCGGGGATTTCCGCGGAATCGGGCGTGTCTACGTTTCGCGATCCGGACGGCGTCTGGGCCCGGCGCGACTACCGCGCCGTCGCCACGCCCGAAGGTTTCGCCGCGGATCCCCGGCTTGTGCACGAATTTTACAATGCGCGACGCCGCGGACTGCGCGCAGTCGATCCGAATGCGGCGCATTATGCGTTGGCCAAGCTGGAAGAAGCGCTGGCGGCGCGGGGCGGGCGCGTGACGCTGGTCACGCAAAACGTCGACAATCTCCACGCTCGCGCCGGCTCGAAGAACATTCTCGCCATGCATGGCGAACTCGCCAAGTCGCGGTGCGGAAAATGCGGGGATATCGCGTTGCATGACGGGGATCTCAGTATAGAGACCGAATGTCGCAGCTGCGGCCGGGCCGGGGCGATGCGCCCGCATGTCGTCTGGTTCGGCGAGACGCCGTTTTTCATGGACGAGATCGCCGAAGCGATGGCGGGCGCGGATCTGTTCGTTTCGATCGGTACGTCCGGCGTCGTCTATCCCGCTGCAGGGTTTGTCGCACAGGCGCGCGCCCTCGGCGCGCCAGCGATCGAGATGAACCTCGAGCCGTCTGAAAACGCCTGTCTCTTTACTGACGGCCGTTACGGAAAGGCGGGCGAGGTCGTTCCCGCGTGGGTCGACGAAATCCTGGGCGAAACCTGACGCGGCATTGTGCGGCGCGCGTTAACCAATGGGGGGTTGAAATGGCCGGCGCGGCGTCGCAAAATAAAACTAGGTGCAGCAAACGAAAGGAGGTGATCTGATGTCGAGTGATTTCACGAAGCCGAGAGGTATTTGCGGGAAAATGCGCGTGTCGGAGCAGCCTTCGGGACGTCGTTGAACGCCGGGTTTCCAACCTCGATGCCTATCGGCTGAGGAATTCACGAAAATTCCGCCTTTGGCCGGTTTACCGAGATCGGGAAAAGGAACTGGACAGCCCCCCTCAAGGGCGTCTCTTTTCTTTTCGCTCTTTTTTTTCTTTTCTTTTCGCTCTATTTTCGTCGAACGCTTTTTTTGCGTTCCGAGTGCGCGAGTCCGACCCCTCCAAGCCGGCTCTTGCGTCCGGCGGAGATGAGAGACTTGTCGCCGCAATCGCGTCGGTTATTGCGGCGCGGCCTCGTCGGACTGCGACGCCATCCATGTAGAAAATTCGTCTACGGACAATTCGCCCGAGGCGTCTTCATCGTATGCGGAGAATTCGTCTGCAGTCACGGCCGGCGCGGCGGCCTGAACCTCCGTGAGCGAAAGCCCGCCCGAACCGTCCGCGTCGAGGCTTTCGAAGTTCGCCTTTTCGGCGAGCGCGCCCGTGGCGAAGATTGCGACCAAAGAAGTGAGAAGCGATTTTGCAAACATGAAGTAACTCCTTTTCGTTTGCGTGCATTGAAGACGCAGCCATGGACGTGTTTTGTCCCGGGTCGTCATGACGACCGCATGGCTCTTGCTCGATAGCGGGGAACCGCGCGTCTGAATTGTCGGGCGCGCCGCCCGCAGCGGGAACTTGCGCGTCATTACAAGCGAGCGCAATTAAAATCCGAGTAATGATGAAATGCCAGTAAGGCGTATGGCGGCGCTAGGATGCGGCCGTCAGATCCATGTACATTATGTAAGCGTTGACGAGGCCATGACGGCGCGACCGGAACGCGCGCGGCGTTACGCCGATGATCTCAAGCCCCGCGCGCCGCCAGGCCTTCACCGCGGGCGCGTTTGTCGAGACCACGAGATTGAACTTCATGCCGAGAAAGCCGAGGGCGCGCGCCCGCTCCTGGGAGTCGCGGCACAAAGCGACGCCGATCCCCTTTCCGCGTGCGGACGGTCTGACGACGTAGCCGCAATTGCAGATATGGTCGCCGGGCCCGCCCTGGTCCTTGCGGATGTAATAGGTCCCGACCAGCGCCCCGCCGGGCGCGCGGGCGACGAACACATGATCGCTCGCGGCGAGCCAGTAGGCTTTCGCTTCGTCCTCCGAGATATCGCGCGCGCAGGGATAGGATTCGCCCTCGCGGAAAACCGGTTCGATGATCGCCCAGATATCCGGCCAGTCGGCCTCGCGAAATGCAGCGATGTGGAGCGCCATGGCCGCTCGCTCTCTCCAAAGCCGCGCAGGCGTCCGCCCGCGCCGACTAGAAGCGGCCGCGCAGCGTCAAGCGCGCATTGACAGGCTCGCCCGTCGAGATGTTGTTATCATTATGCGCGGCGGGGAAATAGTCGGCGTCGAGCAGGTTTTCCAGATTGAGCTGGAGCGTCAGGTCGCTGGTCAGCGCATAGAATACGGCCGCGTCGACGCGGGTGAAGCCCGGCAATGCGACCGCGTTGCTGACGGACGCGAATTGCGAAGACTGGTGCGCGACGCCGAGGCCGAGGCCAAGACTGGAGGTCACGTCATATCGGTTCCAGATCGAGAACATGTGTGCGGGCACCTGCGCCAGGGCGCGATTGGCGAGCGCGCCGTCGACGATGCGGCCGCGTTCGTTCCCGTCGAGATAGCTGTATCCGGCCGTCACCCGCCATTGCGGCAGGATCGCGCCCGTCAGCTGCAGCTCGACGCCTTCCGTGCGCGAGCCGATGGTAATGTTCGAATCCGGATCGGACGGGTCGACCGTCACGCCGTTTTCCCTGTCGAGCCGGAAAAGCGCCGCCGTCAGGCTGAGGTCGGCGGCGAGATCCCATTTCAGGCCGACTTCATAATTATCGAACTTCTCCGGTTCGAGATTCTCCGTCGTAGGACTAAGCGTCAGGAACTGGTCGCCCGAGCGCGGCAGAAAAGAACGCGCGTAGCTGGCGTAGAATGAGACGTTGTCCCGCGGTTTGTAGATCAGGCCGACGCGCGGGGAGAGTTCCTCGTCGGTGCGATCAAGGAATCCGTCATTGCCGTCGTTCGCGCCGTCGTTGAATTCGATCCGGTCGAGGACGTCGATTTCAAAGCGGTCGTAGCGCACGCCGGCGACGAGTTTGAGACGCCGGCCGATGTCAATTTGATCCTGCAGGTAGAAGGACAAAAATTGCGCGTCGGACTCCCTGTTGCGGGTGAAGACGGGAAAGTCGAATGCGGGGATGGCGAGCGGATCCGAAAAGGCGAAGCTGATCTGATCGTCATTGGTATCGGCGAAAACGACGTCGCGGCGCGCGTTTTCCGTCAACTGCTTGCCGTATTCGACGCCGGCGAGCAGCGTGTGGCCGAGAAACCCGGTCGAGAATTCGCCGACGAGGTTGCTCTGGATAATGAAGTTCTGACGCTCGGTCTCGTCGCGATAGCCGTCGAGGGAGACCGTGTTCGCGGCTGCGTCGAAGCCGACGGGAAAGAGATTCTGGTAAAACTTGTCATAGTCGGCGTATTGGGCCGTTGCGTTGAATTCAAGGGCGCTCGTCAATGCGTGATCGATCCGCGTCCGCGCGATATGGGCCGCGAAAGCCGTTTCATTGGCGTCGGGCGAGCCGAAGAACGTATTGTCGAAACCCTCCAGCGGGGCGCCGTTCAATGACGGCACGCCGCGGTCGACGACGCGCTCGTCATCGACATATTCATAGGACAGAACAATGCGCGTCTGCGCGCCTGGGGCGACCGCAAAGGTCGGGTTGACCGCGAACCGGTCGCCGCCGAACTCGTCGCGGTGATTGTTGAGACTTTCGTAATACGCGTTCAGCCGAAAGGCCGACGCGTCGCCTGCCGAAACGTTGAGATCGCCGCTGACGAGGGCGGAGCCGAAGGTGTCGACGCTCGCCGAGCCCGCCGCGAAGCTTTCCTCCGTTGACGGCGTTTTCGTGACGCGGTTGATGACGCCGCCGCCGCCTCCGCGCCCGAAAACCAGCGCGTTCGCACCGCGCAGGATTTCCACGCGCTCCAGATTGTATAGCGGGCGGAAATACTGGACGTCGTCGCGCAGCCCGTCGATAAAGAAATCCGCCGTCGTGTTCTGTCCACGGATCGTGATCTGGTCGCGGTGTCCTTCGCCTTGTCCGATCGAGGCGCCCGGCGTGTAGCGCAGAATATCGGCGATATCGATCAGCGCCTGGTCCTCCAGTTGCTCGAGGGAGACGACGGTGAGGCTTTGCGGCACGTCGATCTGAGGCGTCGGCGTCTTCATCGCGCTTTCAACCACGCGGGGGCGGTATTCGCCGTCGACGACGAATTCCTCGATGACAGCCGCGGCGTTCGCAAGGACGACGCCTGCGTCGCCGCGCGTCCCGTCGGCGGCGTCCACAGCGGCGGCCTCAGCGGCGAGCGCGGCGAAGGGCGCGGCGCTGGCGGCCGCGGCGAGAAGAGTGATTTTCATTTGGCGGTTCCCG
>CAZBOC010000124.1:0-8444 GCA_964493225.1 uncultured Caulobacterales bacterium
TCTCGTTACGGCGCCGGATTCGACCGCGACCTCCGTCCCCGGCGTCTTCGCGGCCGGCGACGTCACCGACGACATCTACCGCCAGGCCGTCACCGCCGCCGGCATGGGCTGCATGGCGGCGCTGGAAGCGGAGAAATATCTCGCCGGGCGCGAAAGCGTCGAGAGCGGGTATTAGGGTTGAATGCGCGCGAGCGCGCGGGCCGACACGTCCGCAGGCGGGCTGCGCGCGTATCCGTTTTGTCAGGAATCAACCGCGCCGGCCGACGGGGGACGACGGCGAAAGCGAGACGGGAGAGATACGGATGAGCGATACCGAAACGGCGATCCTTGCCGGCGGATGTTTCTGGGGCGTGCAGGACCTGATCCGCAAGCTGCCGGGCGTTGTTGCGACCCGCGTCGGCTATTCCGGCGGCGATTTTGAAAATCCCGGCTATAAGGACGTCTGCACGGGCAGGACGGGCCACGCCGAAGCGATAAGGGTCGCGTTCGACCCGGCCGTATTATCCTATCGGGCGCTGCTTGAGTTCTTTTTCCAGATCCACGACCCGACGACCCTGAACCGCCAGGGCAACGACGTCGGCGCACAGTACCGCTCGGCGATTTTCACCCTCTCCGACGAGCAGGCGGAAACCGCGCGCGAACTCATCGCGGAAATGCAGCAGAGCCATATCTGGCCGAAGGAGATCGTCACGACGGTCGAACCGGCCGGCGAGTTCTACGATGCGGAAGAAAACCACCAGGACTATCTGCAGAAATTCCCGGAAGGCTACACCTGCCACTTCATCCGGCCGGAATGGAAGCTGGGTTAGGCGGGGTTTTCCGGGGCGGCGTGACCGACCGCCGGCGACCGCAACGGCGCGGGACGCAAATTTCCGACCGCCGGCCGTCGAACATCCGGCTGATTCCGACATCGGACTTCAGCAGCGAACACCGCAAAGGGGTGGAATTCGCCGGAGGCGGAAATTCATGGTCTCCGTCGCCGATCTCCGGAATGCGCGCGGAAGCGACATAAAGAATAGCGCTGAACTTGTTCCCATTGACTTGATGAGCCGACTCAACTGGGGATACAAAAATTGTTCTGAATTCTGCTCTAGGAAATTTGCGATTCTTTCGCAGACGACCAGTACGACGCTTTTTCTCTTATTTCACTTTGCAAAAGCATGGACCGAGGACAATGGCGCGATGGCAAAAACCTTACTACAAGCTCAGCGCTAGCGATGGGCGCCAAGTTATAATCGATGTAACTACGTCGATTTCGAGCGGTCTCGGACCTCATCGCGCGCTGAAAAGTGAAATAATCCCCTTCTTCAAAAATAAGGGGGTAAGCTCGGTGATCGACTTTGGAGCCGGAGCATTGCGACACTCTATTCCGTTGATAAACAGTGGCTTTCAAGTATGCGGAATCGAATTCGAAGAAGCGTTTCAAAGAAATGTCGCCTCGGAAGCCCTAAAGAAAGCGCAGCGAAACGCAAACTTTTCGCAATTGGTTTGGCCAAAACAGTTTGTCAATCACCGCAAGAAATTTGATGCTGCACTGCTTATCTATGTGCTCCAAACAATGCCGCTTAAAAGTGAACGTTTATTTGTCTTAAAGCAACTAAAAAAGAAACTCAAAAACGACGGATACTTAGTGTATATGTCACGGTACGGACAAGTAACGGCAGAAGTAAAGAGGCGTCGAGTCAAGGACGGATATTTTATGCGGCCGAATAACCGTACACAATCTTTCTATATAGAATTTGCGACCGAAGAAACACACGATCTTATGCAAAAGCACGGTTTCCGGCACATTCGATCCCTTGGCTCAGGCGGAAGTGAACAAGTGTTTGTATATTCCGCTGGTACCGGAACATGGGTGTAGGCTCGTTGTGACCGACGAAGGAAAGTTTGCCGAGATGGAAACGTCTATCTTGGAATTGAAAGCTGAAGTTTCGAGTTGCAGGAGCGAATTATCGTCTTTGCAGGATGCGATCGAACGTAGACAAGAAGTTAAGCACCAACAAGACATGTTAAAGTCTGCTGCGGGTGACGCAGTTGAATATCTCAAGCAAATAATCACGCTATCCTCTGGAATTCTAGCGCTAAGTGCGACATTCCTCGCTAGCGGAGCGCTGACATCATGGCACGAAATAACGTTTTTGCTGTTGGCTTGGGCGTCGTTAGGCATTTCCGTGTTCTTCAGTTTAGAAACAATCTCTGCGATTATTCAAAGCGGCATCAATAGCGACCATCAATGGCATAAAAATCCCGGTAAACGGTCTGCGACGATTGCAAAGCATTCATTCATTGCCGGCTTATTCTTGTTCGCTACGTCAGCCATTGATGGGGCAACCAGCGACTCGACGAAACCGGAACAGTCTAGTATTGAGATTGATTTCAGCAACTAATGTTGATGTTAGTAACTCAGTTAATGGTGCAAACAGAAAGCAAACCCAATCAATCGTCCCGACCATTCGACAAATTTGATAGTGGATTACGGCTTCACCTAATCCACCCAAGGGCCCAATATCCGCTTTTCGGATAAACCTGCCCTCTGTTTGCTCCTCATCGTCCGACTGCAATGGACCAAGAAACGCCCTGATTGGCGGATATTCAATCGGGCTGTTCCTCGCCGATGGCGGCTGTTCGATTTCTCAAGTCGGACGGCTGTCATGCCCTGATCCCGACTTCGCCAGCCTGCCCGCCGCAGGCGGCGCCGTCAGGCGCCAACAAGATCGGCTCGACGCGAGCGATGCGCCCGCCGCGGCACTGGCCGGAGCCGGGAGCGACCCGGCGCTTGCGCCCAGGGACCTCGCCGAGGCGGCGGAGGTTCTGGCGGCGGAGGTTCTGGCGGCGGATGATTTCGCCGCCCGCCCGGAGCGCCCCGTCTCCGGAAAGCCGCCTCGGCCGGCGACGGAATCGCAAGGCTTGCGCGTTAGGTGAGGGGGTCGCAGCCGCCGCGACCCGGCCGCTTCGGCCTGGACGGGATCCGCCTGACGAAAAGGAGCGCGAAACATGCCAATTCCGACAGCAAGGCGCCGATCCGCGCTCAGGCGCCTCGCGCTCTTGCTGGGCGCGGGCCTTGCCGCGTGCAGCGACGGCGGCGGAGACAATGGCGCTTCCGCCGGCATGCCGCTCCCGCCGCCACCGCCGCCCCCTCCGGCTCCGGCTCCGGCTCCGCCGCCGCCGCCGGACTTTTCGTCTGTCCAGCAGGCCGCCGACGCCTTCGTCGTGGAGGACCTCGCCATCGTGCTCGGGGATGCGCACGGCGCTATTTACACCTACGCGAAGGGCGATTTCCAACTTGACGAGGCCTATTTCGTGGCGTCGGCCACAAAACTCGTCACCGGGCTGACCGTCTGGCTGCTGGTCGAAGACGGAACGCTTTCGCGCGATGACAATCCCCAGGCCTATATCGATTTCTGGAGCGATCTATCGGGTGACGCGCGCAGCGATGTGACGCTCGACCAGCTGCTCGGCTTCACCTCCGGTTTCACCGCGCCGCCGGAAGATCCCGGCTGCATCGGCGATGGGAGCGTGAGCCTCGAGGATTGCGTCCGGTCGATCCATGACGGGGGCGTTGATGAACTGCCCGGCCAGGTCTTCTATTACGGCCCGGAACACATGCAGATCGCCGCGCTGATGGCCGAGGGCGCGACGGGGCGGAAGTTCATGGCGCTGCAGGACGACAGGCTGTTCGGCCCGCTCGGCCTCAGCACCGCGACGCGGTACGCCCTGAGCACCGGCGATAATCCGAGATACGCCGGTTCCCTGCAGTCGTCGGTCAATGACTACGCCATCATCCTGCAAGCCCTGCTCGCGGGCGAGCTCGTCGCCGACCTGGAGGGCTATCTCGCCGACCGCACGGCGGGCGTCTTCTTCGGTTTCCGTCCGGAAGCCGTCAGCGCCGGCGTGCGCGACTGGCATTACGGTTTCGGCTTCTGGAAGGAGTGCGACGCGACCACCTATACTAATGACTGCGATGAAAACCCGGTCATCTCGTCGCCCGGCGCCTTTGGCTGGACGCCCTGGGTGGATTTCGAGACCGGATACTGGGGCCTCGTGGCCTTTGAAGAAACCGGGACGCGCGATTTCTCGCCCTCGGCCGCCAGCGTCGAGCTCCAGCAGGAAGTCCAGTCCATTGTGGAAGCGGAACTGAACCGATGACCCGCCCGCCTCGCCGTTCGGTCAGGCGTCGAATCAGAGAGGAAACCATGATTGTCCTTCGCCACTGCCTGATCGCCGTGATCCTGGCGGCGTCCGCCTGTGCGACCCCGCAGGCTGCGCCGCAGGAGCAATCCGTTCAAACCGGTGAGCCATCCTGGCGCGAACGCATGCAGGACAGGCGCGCTGAGCGGGCCGCCGGCCGCAAAAGCGATGATGTTTCGCTCGATGAATACGCCTTCATGCATGGGGGTCAGGAGCGCTGGTACGCGGTGCATGCCCCGGAAAATCTCCGGCGCGGCGCCGCCGCCATCGTCCTCCTGCATGGCGGCACCTCGAGCATGCGCAAGCTGTTCAACGCCGGAGCCGCCAGCGGCCAGGCCTGGCGCGACGTGGCCGATCGCGAAGGCGTGCTGCTGATCGTCCCCAATGGCGTCAATGCGGACACCGGCGATACGAAAGGTGACCGGCAGAACTGGAATGATTTTCGCAAACCCGGTTCGCCCCGAAACACCAACGCCGATGATGTCGGCTTCATCACGGCGCTGGTGGATGAGATGGTCGAGACCTACCAACTCGACCCGAACCAGGTCTTCGTCACCGGGGCGTCGAATGGCGGGATGATGACCTTCAGGCTGCTGATCGATGCGCCGGAGGCGTTCGCCGCCGGTGCGGCCTTCATTGCCAATTTTCCCGAAGGCGATTTGGAAGCCCTGCAGCCACCGGCCAGCCCGACGCCGATCATGATCATGAATGGCACCGAAGACCGGCTGATTCCCTATGATGGCGGCGAGGTCGGGCGCAATCTGGTCGCCGTCATGTCAACGGCCGAGACGGTCGATTGGTGGGTTGACGCCAACAAGGCCAACCCGGACGGCTCGGCGCCTTACCAATTCCCAGACACCGACCCAGGCGACAATTGCAGGATCAGCCGGGTCATCCATGCAGCCAGGGGAGAAGGCAGCGCGCCCGTTCACCTCTTTACAATGCAGGGCGGCGGCCACGCGACGCCCTCCAGGAAATACATCATGCGTGAGACCCGGCTCTCAACCCGCCTGATCGGACAGCAGTGCCGCGATGTCGAGGGGGCGGACGTGGCCTGGGAGTTTTTCCAGTCCGCGCGGCAGTGATGGGGCCGCCATGCAGCCGCTCGCAGCGCGCGCCTTGTCCATTCTTCGCCGACGACCATCCTCGTGCCTGTAACGACTTCTGGAGCGCTGTATCACGTGACGGACAACGTCGATGTTTCCGGCGGAAATTTATTCAGCGTCTTCGCGACGGTTTGCGAGGTGTTGATCGTTCTATTGACGACCATCAAACGCCGCTCGCAAAGGAGAATGATATGCGTCACCCTGCCATTTCGGCGAGCTTCGCCGCCTTAACGTTCTGCGTTTTCGCAAAAGCCGGCGCGGCCGCTGAACCGCTGCGGCCGAGGGCGGCGCCCGTCGACCGAACACCTGCTTTATACGTTGCGTTGCGTGGCGGCGGGTCGGTTCTGTTTGACCAATCGAGCCTCGGCCCGGGACTTGATGTGCTCGCTGATTATGAACTGGGTTACTTCGCCGCCGCCGCCGCGGGGATTGATCCGTTTGGGCCGTTTCGAGGCGAGTTCGAAATCGCCATCCGCGAAAACGACGCCGACGAAGTGCTGCGCAATGATCAGGAGATTTTCGGCGGCGACGCGGAGGCTGTAAGCTATATGCTGAACGGCTACCTTGACCTTGGCGTCCGTCGCCGTCTCGCCGCCTATCGTCGGGGCGGCTACCGAGCCGCGGCGCGTTTGCCGCGACCGTTCGTCGGCGTTGGCGTCGGGGCTGCGCGCGTCGCGCAGGAAACAAACGCTGCGCTGTTCGACAGCGGCGAACCATTCGCTGAAATCCTGCTTGATGACGCCGACACCGCTTTCGCCTATCAATTGATCGGCGGCGTCACATTCCCCATCACGCCCAATCTCGCCGTGCAGACCGACGTCCGCTATTTTTCCGTCGTCGGACTGGAATTTGACCGGGCGACTTTTATCGAGCCGCTTGATACAGTGAACACGGGTGTTTTTGACACGGAATATGATTCCTTCACATTCTCCGCCGGGGTCAGTTTCAAGTTCTAGTTTATCAGGCGGCTGCGCCGCCAACGGTGAGGCGATCGATTTTCATCGTCGGCTGTCCGACGCCGACCAGCACGCCCTGTCCAGCCTCGCCGCAGACGCCGACGCCGCTGTCGAGAGAGAAATCATTGGCGACCATCGACACGCGGGCAAACCCCGTCGGGATCGCCGCCGCGCCTCACCCCACCCGCGCGCCAAGTCCTTCCATTGTCGCGGCGAAGCCGGGGAAGCTGGTGGCGATCATGCCCGCGCCGTCGGTCTCGACGGGCTCTGCGGCGGCGAGGCCGAGGACGAGGAAGCTCATGGCCATGCGGTGGTCGTGACAGGCGGCGATGCGCGCCCCGCCCTTGACGTCGCCCGCGCGGCCGAAGACCCGCAGCCAGTCGCCGCCGCTTTCCGCGTCCGCTCCCGAGGCCTTGAGCCCCGCCTCCATCGCTGCGATGCGGTCGCTTTCCTTCACGCGCAACTCGGAAATCCCCGGCATATAGCTGTCGCCGGCGGCGAATGCGGCGAGCACGGACAAAATCGGATACTCGTCGATCATCGACGGCGCGCGCGAGGCGGGAACCGCGACGCCCTTCAGCGACGAGGCCCGCGCCCGCAGATCGGCGACGGGCTCGCCGCCCGCTTCGCGCTCGTTTTCGATGACAAGGTCGCCGCCCATTTCGCGCACCGTCTCAAAAAAGCCGGTCCTTTGCGGGTTCATCAGAACGTTCCGTATCGTGATGTCCGAGCCCTCGACGAGGAGCGCCGCGGCGACGAGGAAGGCCGCCGACGAGGGGTCCCCCGGCACGGCCACGTTCGTCGCCTTCAGCGCGCCGCCGCCGAGGAGGCGGGTCCGGCGCCCTTCTTCCGTTTTCTCGACGGCGATCTTCGCGCCGAAAGCCTTCAGCATGCGTTCGGTATGGTCGCGGCAAACCTCCGGCTCGCGCACGACCGTCTCGCCCGACGCGCCAAGGCCGGCGAGCAATATAGCCGACTTGATCTGCGCCGACGGCTTCGGCAGGGCGTAGTCGATCGCGCTGAGCGACCCCCCCGATATGGCGACCGGAAGCCGACCCTGCGCGCTTGAACAGTCCGCGCCCATCAGGCGCAATGGATCGAGGATCCGCCCCATCGGCCGCGCGCGCAGGCTCGCGTCGCCGTCGAAGCGCGCCGATACGCGCCGGCCCGCGACGGCGCCCATGGCGAGGCGGCAGCCCGTGCCGGCGTTTCCAAAATAGAGCGCGGCCTCAGGCGCGCGCCAGGGGGCGCCGACCACCCGCCAGGTCTCGCCGTCCCTTTCGATATCGGCGCCGAGGGCGCGCATCGCCGCGCCCGTGCGCAGAACGTCGTCGCCCGTCAGCAGTCCCGTCACGACGGTCTCGCCCTCGGCCATCGCGCCGAGCATCATCGCACGGTGGGAGATCGACTTGTCGCCCGGCGCGGCCACGGACCCGCTCAGCCCGCCGGAGCGCTCCGCGCGCAGAATGTCGCCGTCCGCTTCAGCCATGGCCGTCCATCATCTTCGTCCCGGTGGACGCCGCTTTTGACAGCGCTCGCGGCCTCTGGCAACACAAAGCGCCTGAAACCGATCGCTCGAACTGCGGAGAAGAGCCGCCCCCATGACCAAGCCCGAACTCGGCGTCAAACGCGACTGCCCCGAATGCGGCGCGCGCTTTTACGACCTGAACAAAGACCCGGCCCACTGTCCGAAATGCCATCATGAATTCACGCCGGAGGCGCTCCTGAAACCGCGCAAGACCCGCGCGCCCGACGAGCCGCAGGAAGCCGCGCCGGCCGAAGAGGAGAAGCCGGAAGCCGAGACCTCCCTTGAGGACGCCGATCAGGAGAACAAGGAAGCGGAAAGCAAGCGCAAGGCCGGCCTTGACGAAAGCGAAGAGAGCGCGGGCGAGATTGACGGCGACCTCGCCGAATTCGAGGACGTTGACCTCGACGACGACGACGACAACAATAGCGATAACTCTCTATTGGTCGACGACGACGACGACGACGATCTCGCCGCCGGCATCGTGGTCAACCAGAAAGACGACGAGAGCTGAAAGCCGCCGCGCCGGCGGGGAATTTCCCTTGCGCGGCGACGCGCGCGCCGCTAGCTTCCCCCACCTGATGCGGCGCGGTTCGTCATGAGCGCGCATCGTATCGGGGCCGTAGCTCAGTTGGGAGAGCGCTTGCATGGCATGCAAGAGGTCAGGGG
>CAZBOC010000125.1:0-8442 GCA_964493225.1 uncultured Caulobacterales bacterium
CCCCGATGCCGACGGTCGCGCCGTCCTTCGCATAGACGATGGCGTTCGACTTCACGTGCTTGGCGACACGAAAGGCGAACAGCAGGTCTTCGATTTCAGCGGCCGTCGGCTGGCGTTTGGTGACGATTTCCAGATCCGCCGCCGCGAGGCGGCCGTTATCGCGCGACTGCGCGAGAAAACCGCCAGCGACGGACTTCGCGACCACGCCGGGCGCTGCGGGGTCGGGCAAGCCGCCGGTCAGGAGGACGCGCAGATTTTTTTTCGCGGCGAACACCGCGAGCGCGGCCTCGTCAGCATCCGGCGCGATAATCACTTCGGTGAAAACCTCGACGATCTTCAACGCAGCGGGTTTGTCTATGCACTGATTAAGCGCGACGATTCCGCCGAAAGCGGACACAGGATCGCAGCGCAGCGCCTTCTCATAGGCTTCGCCGAGCGTGTCGCCTAGCGCCGCGCCGCAAGGGTTCGCGTGTTTCACGACGGCGACGGCCGGCCTGTCGCGCCCAAGTTCGCCGATCAATTCAAAGGCCGCATCGGTGTCGTTGAGATTGTTGTATGAGAGGGGCTTGCCCTGAACCTGGCGGGCTGTCGCGAGGCCGGCGCGCTCTGTCCCGCGCACGGCGTAAAACGCCGCCGCCTGGTGCGGGTTCTCGCCATAGCGCAGGATTTCACGGCGTTCGCCCGCCAGCGCCATGCGATCGGGAAAGACGTCGCCGCGCTGCTCCGCGAGCCAGCCGGCGATCGCCGCGTCATAGGCGGCCGTGCGCGCGTACGCCTTGGCGGCGAGCCTGCGGCTGGTGTCGAGCGCGACGCCGCCGGCCTCGATCTCCTCGATGATTTCGTAATCCTGCGCATCCGTCACGACCGCGACATGAGCGTGGTTTTTCGCCGCCGCGCGGATCATGGCGGGTCCGCCGATGTCGATGTTTTCGATGCAGGCTGAAAAATCCTCGCCCCGCGCGCGCGTCTCCTCGAACGGGTAGAGATTGACGACAAGGAGATCGATCGCCGCGATCGCGTGGGCCTTCATCGCCGCCATGTCCGCCGTCTCGTTCCGGCGCGCGAGCAGCCCTCCGTGCACAGCCGGATGAAGGGTCTTGACGCGCCCGTCCATGATCTCCGGAAAGCCCGTCACTTCGCAAACGTCGCGCAGGGCGAGGCCCGCCTCGCGCAAGACCGCAGCCGTCCCGCCGGTCGAGATGATTTCAACGCCGGCCCTGGAAAGCCGGCGCGCGAAATCGGCGAGGCCGGTCTTGTCGGATACGGAGATCAGAGCGCGTTTGACAGAGATGGCGTCGGACATGATCGGTTGCTTTCTGAAAAGGCGGTCGGCGCGCGCCGGTCACGCGCCTCTGGGCTGGAGATTACCACAAGACGGGGCGGACGCCGGCCCGGCGGCCAAGCGCGCCGGCGCGTCGACATCTTCCGCCCGCCACGTCTAGCGCGAATGGGGCCGGTGTTCAGTCGCGCGCCCCGCCATATCCGTGGGCGTGAACTCCGGAACCAGATGGTGGACGGCTTCATCAAGCGCGTCCTGGTCGCCGTCGTCGGCGCTGTCAATGACGTCTGCGAAGCGCGGCGACAGCAGGGGCAGATCGATCATCGCCGGCGATGCGAGGAGAACGCCGTCGGCTCCGGTCCTGACGAGTTTGTCCGTATCGAGAAACATTTCCTCAAAGAGCTTTTCGCCGGGCCTGAGGCCGGTGAACTTGATCGCGACGTCTTTCCCGGGACGCAGCCCGCGGGCCTCGATCATGCGCCGCGCAAGGTCGAGGATCCGGACGGGTTCGCCCATGTCGAGAACAAAAATCCGACCGTCATGGGTGACGACGCTCTTCGCCGCGGTATCGAGGCTGGCGGCCTGCAGCACCAGTTCCACGGCTTCGCGGGTGGTCATGAAGTAGCGGCGGATGTCCGGGTGCGTCACGGTCACCGGCCCTCCGCGCGCGATCTGACGCTCGAAAAGCGGCGCGACGGAGCCGGTGGACCCGAGGACGTTTCCAAATCGCACGGTCACGAAGCGCGTGTCGTTCTGGGCGACGTCGAGGGACTGGGCGTAGAGCTCCGCGATCCGCTTCGTCGCGCCCATGAAACTCGTCGGATTGACGGCCTTGTCGGTCGAGATGAAGACGACAGCGTCGGCCCCCGCTTCCATGGCGCAATCGAAGACGTTCTTCGCGCCGAGCACGTTGACAAGGGCGCCCGCGCAGCGGTTTTCTTCAACCATCGGTACGTGCTTGTAGGCGGCGGCGTGGATCACGATGTCCGGCGCGGCCGCGTCGAAGACCTGTTCCAGATGCTCGCGCCGGCAGACGTCGGCCAGCGCCGGCCTGATGATTTCAGCGAAGCCCGCCTCGCGCAGTTCGAGATCGATCTGGTAGAGATTGAACTCCGCATTGTCGACAAGGACGACGAGAGCAGGGTCGTAAACGGCGCATTGGCGGACGAGTTCGGAACCGATCGTTCCGCCCGCGCCGGTTATCAGGACCCGCTTTCCGGCGATCAGCCTGCGGGCCGCGCGCTGATCGATCCGACGCGACGGCCGGTTGAGAAGCGCGGTGAGCTCAATGTCGGCCGGCTTCGGCGCGACGGCCTTGCCCCGCAGGAACCGCGCGGCGAACCTATTTAATCCGTGCACGCCGTTCTTCCAATCGCTCGTCGGTCGCCATCGAACCCCGTCCCGTCCCGTCAAGTCGCCGATCGCCGAGGAAGACGGCGTCGTCCGGTCTGCCGCGCCCTATCGCGCGATCGGCTTCGCCGCAATCTCCCGTCCAATCGGCTTCGCCGCAATCTCTCATCCAAGCGGCTTCGCCGCTAATCCTTCGCTAAGCGGCCCCCCCTGCTGCCGCCCGTTCCGCGGGGCGAGGGCCTGTTGACGCCCTGCCGCCACGTCCGTTTCAGGCGGCGTCGACGCGGCGAAAACCCCACTTCATCACCATGTCGCCATCGCGTGCCGGTCTCAGACCGACCGGGCGCACAATGATCTGCTCAGTCGACACCGGCGCTCCACCTTCGCCGCAATAAACGCTCTTTTCAAGATGGAGCCCGCGGCAGTTTGTACGAAAGCGCCAGCCCTCATGGGCGCCGGTCGCAAGGACGACGGACTTGCCGTCGCGCGCAAGCGACGCTTTCACGCTCGGATGGAGGTGAAACCGCAATGCCAGGCTCTCCATGAACGCCGCTGACACGCCCGTAAGCCGTTCGTGCCCGCGCAGGTCGTCACCGCGGGCGCCGACGAAGAATTTCCGCACGTAGCGCAAACGGCCTGTCGGCGCATCCGCCGTCCGCTCGATCTCAAGCAACTGACCACGCCCGTCCTCGCCGCGCTTGTGCCAGGCCTCGCCGCCGCTCAGGACTTCGGCCTCGGGGGAATCAAGATCGCTGGAAAGGCAGGAATGGGCCGGGGCCAGGCGGAGGGCGCGCGCCCATTCACGTGAGAGATGCGCGCCCGATCCGCAGTTGACGACGATGCGCGCGCGTCCGGATGAAAAATGAAAGGAAGCAAGGCTCGTCGCTCTCGACCCGCCGCCGGCCTCCCCGCTGGCCCGCCGCGCCGCGCCGGTGTCGGCGATCAGCGTAAGGCGGCCGGCCTCGAGCCGCTGGAAACCGCTGTGACGCGCGAACCCGGACGGGCTCGCATCGAGATCGACGCCGTGAAGGGCGGCGACGAGCGCCTTGCGATCGTCCTCATAGCCGCCGTTGAACACCGCGAGCCCGCCGTCGCCGCAGCGGAACAGGTGAAGATGGGCGCCGGCGCGCGCGGCGACATTGCGCAGGAACGCCGGGGGCGGGAACCGCCGCGCCGCCATGGCCTCGGCCACCATCTGAAGTCGGATCATGACGCTGAGCTGCCGGGAGGGGTTGCGGCTGACATGGCCGCCGTCGGGGCGAATCTGGAGGCGAAGCTCACGCCGAAGGAGTTCCAGCCCGCGTTCGGTCGGCGTCTCGCAGCCGGGCAGGCAAAGTCCGGCGATCGTCAGCCCCATCGCCGTCATCAGCCTTTCGAAGGCGCCGCCGGCGCGGTGCGAGGAATTGGCGAGGTGCCGGGTCTGTCGCGCCATCGACGTGAGGACCCGGCTGCGCCAGAGCGCGTCGCCGGTTTTCAGGACAAACGGCCCTGCGCAGCACAGCTGGGTCAGTCTTTCGGCGGCGAGATAAGGGGTCCAGGCCTCGGGCGACCATTTCTCGTAGCGGTCGAGCCAGGCCTCGATCAGCGCGCGGGTCGGACCGGCGCCCGCATCGCCAAGCGCTGCGGCGTGGCGCAGCCAGCTGAATTCGTGCAGGAAACTATGCAGCGGCCCCGGCCCTTTGACGAGATCCCAGAGCCGGTCGAGTTCGCCCTCGCAGTCGACGCTCTCCGCCCCGACGCTCAGCCGGCCCCGAGCCAGCATCCTCGCGACCGCTTCATCCGGCGTGCGCGGATCCCTCGGCGTGTGAAAAAAACGGTCCGGGGCGGGTCCGCGCAGCTGCACCTGGTAGAACACGCTTTCGCCCCACGCCCGCTGCAGGCGGTTGACGAGACGCGGTCGGGAACCGCGCACCTCCGAGCGCTTCCTGATCGTCGCGTCGGACATGGCTCAGGTCCCCCTGAGGGCCCGGATATTATCCGCATAGGACGCTTCATCGCCCGAGAAGACGGCCGAGCCAGCGACCAGCGTATCCGCGCCCGCAGCGATGATCTCCGGGGCGGTTTCCCGATTGACGCCGCCGTCGACTTCGAGAAGGATCTCCCTCGCCGACCTATCTATCATGCTACGGAGCTTTTCGATCTTGCGCAATTGCGAGCGGATGAAGCTTTGCCCTCCGAAGCCCGGATTGACGCTCATCACAAGGATCTGATCGACGTCGTCGGGGAGAAGCTCCAGCTCACGCTGAAGATACTTCTGGTGAAGGTAAGGCGTCCCGACCTCTACCGGAACCATGCCTAACTCGCGGCTCAAGAAGCGCGCGAGTGGAACCTCCAGCTGGGAGTCGGGGAAGAAGAAGATCCGACGGCCCTGCAGTCGTTCTCGGTAGCGCTCGAGCGCGGCGATGGCGCGCCGGCGAGCGCTCCCGATGGCCCGTTCGAGCTCCGCCGACTTGCCGAAGGCCTCGGCGGCCGCAGACAGCCACGCGGTCGTGCCTTCGACGCCGAACGGAAACGGCGCGGGAAGGTGGGTTGCGCCCCGCGCCTCGAGGAGGCGGCCGGTCTCGCCCAGAACCGGCTGCGCGAGAAGGAATGAGGTCGAAGGTCCGATCCGCGGAAGCTGGCCGGCTCGACGCGCGGGCAGGAACGCGACCGGAACGCCGATCGTATCGAACGTTCGGCGAAGCTGGTCTTCGACGATGTCGGGCAGGGCGCCCACGACGAGCAGCGAAGGCGCTGCGTCCGAGGGCGCTTCCGCCATCTCCGGCACCAAGGCGGACAAGCACGCGTCCTCGCCTTGCGTAAAGGTGGTCTCGATCCCGCTGCCCGAGTAGTTGAGGACGCGGGTAGGGGCGACAGCCTCAGAGAGTCTTTCTGCGGCGCGTCGAAGGTCGAGCTTGATGACTTCGGACGGGCAGGACCCCACCAAGAACAGAAGTTTTATGTCTGGGCGTCGGGCGAGGAGTCGTCGAACAACACGGTCGAGCTCTTCGTTCGCGTCGGCCAATCCGGCCAGGTCGCGCTCCTCGATGATCGCGGTCGCGAATCTGGGTTCGGCGAAGATCATGACACCCGCCGCAGATTGCATGAGATGAGCGCACGTCCGAGAGCCGACGATCAGGAAAAAGGCGTCTTGGATCTTCCGGTGCAGCCACACGATGCCCGTCAGTCCGCAGAAGACTTCGTGCTGCCCCCGCTCCCGGAGGATCGGTAGGTGGCCCGAGGGGCGCGATTCGGTCGGAAGCGCAGTCACCGTCAAGCCTCGGCCAGGAGCGGCGCATTCTGGAGCCGCGCGGCGCGCAGCTTGATTAAGAACTGGCCCGCGTTGACCACGTACGCCGCGTACGCCGCGAGGGCGAGAAGCATCTGGTCCGTCGCGGAGAGCCACCCGGAGAACAGCGCCGCCAGGTAAGCGGTGTGGAGGGCCAATACGAGGATGCTGACGACGTCCTCCCAGAAGAACGCATCGGCGAACAGATATCGGCCGAACACGACCTTCTCCCAGATGGAGCCGGTCACCATGATGGCGTACAGACACAGCGTCTTGATGACGATCGACGCGGTGGCGGCGACCCAGCCGTCGCCGGTGGCCAGGTACCAGAGAACGAGCGCGAGGCTGATCAGGAATACGAGAAACTGAACCGGCGCGAGGATGCCCTGGACCAAGGTCCACGGGGTCGCGTCCCGCCGCTTCTTCTGCTCAGCGGTGTACAGTCCGCGCCGAATCGACGGCGCGGGGACGGTATGTGCTTGCGCCATGGCCGGAGCCTGTTGATGAGGAATACTCATGTCTCCTGCTCGGGTCGCCCCGCCTTGGCGCCGCCGCTACGGCGTGGACAATCCTATGAAGCGCGAAGGTAGTTCTGGCCCCTCCGAGTGTCAAGCCGACCGGACGTCAGGAGCTGTTTACAAAGCATCCGCCATCCGTTATGCCGAAGAAGACGTCGCGTTGAAGCGGGTTCGGATGCGTGTTCTGGTGCCCTATCGGCCCCATGCTCGCCTCGTACACGCGGAGCGAGCCTTCGGCCGGAGAACAGGGAGGCTGCAATGTCGAGCGGACGAGAGCGGGTCTCAGGGGTCGTCAAGAAGTGGACACTATCCGCGCAGGATAGGTCCGTCCCTACTCGGGTCCATTCGGGGACCGCCGTGTCCTCCGGTGATTTCACGGACGACTCCACGGCGCGTTTGGCGCGAACCATTCAGGCGGAAATTGTACCGAGGCTTATGCTTGCGCACCGGGATGGCCCGGAATCCCCGAATGGGGAAGCCGCTTATGCAGAGACCCCGCCGAGTATCGAAGATGTGTCCGAGCTCGCACGCTTGATCATCGCGCACGACGCGGAGCTCGGCGCGGATTATATCGAGGCGATGCGAATGAAAGGCATGTCGGTGGAGAGCGTATTCATCGACCTGCTGACGCCAGCGGCGCGATTGCTCGGCGAGCTGTGGGCCGACGACAGGTGTACTTTCACCGACGTCACCATCGGGCTGTCGCGACTTCAGCGGATCGTCGACGAGCTGGGTTCGGCGCTATGCCGTGAGGTGGCGCAGGCGCCACTGCCGGGGCCTCGCGCCGCGCTCATCGAGATACCAGGGGAGCAACACACGTTCGGCCTTCATCTCGTTCGCGAGTTCTTTCGAAGAGAGGGCTGGGATGTATGGGGCGCGTCGTCCTCGCATCCGAGAGAGTTGGTCAGCCTCGTGCAAGATGAATGGGTGAGCATGGTCGGCCTCACGATGAGTAGTGTCAGGACGGCCGACGTTGCTTCCGACATGATTACTGAAGTTCGTTCGGCATCACTGAATCCGAACGTGTTTATTTTGATCGGTGGACCATGCGTCATCGAAGACCCGGCGATCGCGCAGCGGGTCGGGGCCGACGCGGCGCCCGCCGACGCGCGTGAGGCGCTCAAGGTCGCCCGACGCCATTACGATCAAATGGGTTCGTCTCACGAACGCCATTAGAGACTCAGTGAGGGGGTGGATAGGCAATGCCGAGCAGCACGTTGGGCCAATTCCGTACCCCGGAGCAGTCGCTGGGGGACCTCGACGCCCAAGTCGCGGCCCAGCTCATCGCCGCTGCCGCGGACGTCGCCCTCATCATCGACGACGAAGGGGTGGTGATCGATACGGCGATCGGCGAAAGCGAGCTTGCCTCCGAGATCGCCGACATCATCGGTCGACCGTGGGTCGATACCGTGGCGCCGGACAGCCGACCCAAGGTCGAGCAGCTGCTGTCCGAGGCCAGCGCCCGGGCCATGACCCGGTCGCGGGAGATCAACCAGCGAGTGGGGGCCGATCGCGACATTCCGATTCGGTACTCGGCGGTTCGGCTCGGCGGTCCGGGGCGGATCCTCGCCATCGGCCGCGACCTGCGATCGATCGCCAGCCTGCAGCAGCAGCTGGTCAGCGCGCAGCAGTCGATGGAGCGCGAGTACGCTCGGCTTCGGCACGCCGAGACGCGCTACCGACTCTTGTTCCAGATCGCCTCCGAGTCGGTGCTGATCGTCAATACGACGACCTACAAGGTATCGGAGGCGAACCCCGCCGCGGGCAGCCTGCTCGAAGACAGCCCGCAGCGGATCATCGGTCAGTCGTTGGCTGCGTTCTTCGCCGAGGATCGGTGGCCGGAGATCCAGTCGATGCTGGGTTCGGTTCGAGTGACGGGGTGGGCCGAAGAGATGACCACTCGTCTTATCGACGGGCAGGAGATCGTCATCTCCGCGTCGCTGTTCCGGCAGGACAACGCGTCGCTGTTTCTCGTTCGGCTCGGTGACGGCAAAGCTCTGCAGCCGCAGGCGCCCCGCCGCGATCTC
>CAZBOC010000126.1:0-8417 GCA_964493225.1 uncultured Caulobacterales bacterium
AACGAACCCATTTTGCCGGAACCTGTAATGGATGCCGCGGGCGGCACCTCGCGCACGCGCACGCGTTATCAGTTCAGTTTTTCGAGTCTCGAGGGCCACACGCCGACTCCTTCGATGCGGTGTTCTTCAGGCCGCGACCGCGGCCCGGCGCACCTGCGCCGCCCCAGCGCAGGGCCAGCCCGTGAGCTTGCCCGTAAGACACTCTCTTCCTGTGGTGTTCTGGGGTGGGTGAGCGCATCAGGCGAAGTGGGAACCGGTTCGCCGCCCGGCTGCGCGACCCGGTGAACATGCCCGATAATGCCACTTTTCAGGCGTTCACATCACGCCGACGTCCAGTACGTCGTGTACGTGCAATAGGCCGACCGGCTTTGCATCTTCGACGACGAACAGCGCCGTGATCTTCGTGGCCGACAGGATGCGCAAGGCGTCGGCTGCGAGCGTCTCGGGACTTACGCTTTTCGGCGCTCGGGTCATGACTTCGCCTACGGATTTCTCCAAAAGCCCTGCGCCGAGGCGACGGCGCAGGTCGCCGTCCGTAATCACGCCGACAAGGCGCCCGGCCGCGTCAATCGCGCCGACGCAGCCGAAACCGCCCTCGTTCACCGCCGAAACGGCGCGATCCATCCGGTCGGTATCGCGCACGAGAGGGATTTCCCTGTCAGTGTGCATCAGATCGCGCACTCTGCGCAGCTGCGCCCCCAGCCTCCCGCCCGGGTGGAAGAGGCTGAACTCCTCGCGCGAAAACCCGCGCCGGCGCAGGAGCGCGACGGCGAGCGCATCGCCCAGCGCGAGCGCCATCGTGGTCGAGGTCGTCGGGGCCCCGATCTCCGGGCAGGCCTCCCGGGCGGCGGGAAGAACCAGACTGACCGCGGCGCTCGCGGCGAGGCTGGAGGCGGCGTCGCCCGTGATCGCGACAAGCGGGATCGCGAAACGCTTGCAGTAGGCGACGATGTCGCCGAGCTCCCTGGTCTCGCCTGAATTCGACAGGGCGAGCACCGCGTCGCCGTCGCCGATCATGCCGAGGTCGCCATGGCTCGCCTCGCCGGGATGGACGTAAAGCGCCGGCGTGCCGGTCGAGGCGAACGTCGCTGCTATCTTTCGGGCGATGTGGCCCGATTTGCCCATGCCGGTGACGATGAGCCGCCCCGTCGCGGCGGCCATCAGATCAAGTCCGGCGCTCGTCGCGGCGGCGAGGGGGCTTTCGGCGTCCGCGAGGGCCGATTCCAGGCGCTGAAGGCCTTCACGTTCGAGCCGAATGACATCGGCCGCGTTCTCAACGCTTTCTCGGTTCATTATGCTCCGGCGCGTCCGGCGCGCCGCCTCCGTTGCCTCGCTGCGCGGAAAGCCCCAAGGATAGGCCGCGCGCGCGCCGATGGAAACGCATCGCCGGAAAGGACCTCTACTGGATGGCCGAACCTGCAACCAACGCTGTCGTGACCGTCGATGGGCCCGGGGGCGCAATCGCCGTCGCCAATCACTTGCCGTTCACGCTCTTCGCCGGTCCCTGCGCCATGGAAAGCCGGGCGCATGCGATCGAGGTCGCCTGCGCCCTGAAGGAAATGACGGACGCCGTCGGCGTGCCCCTGATTTTTAAAACGAGTTTCGACAAGGCCAACCGGACCAGCGCGGGATCGGCGCGCGGCCTGGGGCTCAAGGCGGCCTTGCCGGTCTTCGCCGAAATCCGCGAGCGCGTCGGCGTCGCGGTGGTGACCGACGTGCATGAGCGCGAACAATGCGCGCGCGTGGGAGAAGTCGCCGATGTTCTCCAGATCCCGGCTTTCCTCTGTCGGCAGACCGACCTCCTCGCGGCGGCGGCGCGGAGCGGGCGGGTTGTCAAGGTGAAAAAAGGTCAGTTCCTCGCACCGTGGGATATGAAGAACGTCGTCGCAAAGATGAACGAGGCTGGCAATCGCAACGTTCTGGTCACGGAGCGCGGGGCGAGTTTCGGTTACAACGCGCTCGTCAGCGATTTTCGCAGCATACCGATCATGGCGCGCGAAACGGGCGCGCCCGTGATCTTCGACGCGACCCATTCCGTGCAGCAGCCCGGCGGTCTCGGCGCGGCGTCGGGGGGGCGGCGCGACATGGTCCCGACCCTGGCGCGCGCCGCAGCGGCGGTCGGGGTCGCAGGGATCTTCGCGGAAACCCATCCTGACCCGGACAGCGCGCCGAGCGACGGCCCCAACATGATCCCGCTGCGACTTCTGCGCGCGTTCCTTGAGGAACTGATCGAACTCGACGCCGCAGCGAAAAGACGGGCCAGCCTCTACGGTTTCGCCACCTGAAGGACGTTCGGCGACGCCGGCGACCGGCGTCGCCCGCCAGCTTCGCCTCCGGCCTTCGCCGGGCGCCTTTGAGAGAAAAATTATTGCCGCGAGACCGGCGCATGCGCGCCGCGGGCGAGCCCGGCGGCCCCGCCGCAAGGAGGGCCAAGGCTCGTTTCGACGGCGGTCGCGGCGGCGCCGCTCTTGCGTGGCCCGGCGCTCCAAGTATTGGTGCGGCGCGCAATCCGGTGTAGAAGGCCGGCAGGTCCGGCGATCGTTGGTAGTCGCCCTAATGCCCGCTTCGGCGCCGCCCGAAAGGAACACAGCGCCCGACAGTAAGACAGCGCCCGACAGGAACACAGCGACCGTGACCATGCGATACAATCTCGAAAACGACGACCCGGGCCGTTCTCGGCGGGGCGGCAACGTAAGACATTTGCCGGGTCGCGATTTCGACATGGCGGCCGGCCGTTACGAATTCGATCGCTACCCGGAATACGGCTTCGAGCGAGGCGCGGACGAGGACGGCGAGGGCGGATTTCAGTTCTGGGACGCGGTCAAGGTGGTTTCGCGCTGGCGCTGGCTCATCGTCGCCTGCGCCCTTCTTGCGGCCGTGGCGGCGGCAACGGTCATCCTGCGCGCCACGCCGCTCTACCAGGCGTCGGCCACCATCGAGGTCCAGCCGCAGGAAACCCAGATCATGGAGGGCTTGAGCATCGAGCCGACGTCGACAGCCGATGCGGAATTCATGTCGACGCAATACACCCTTTTGAAGAGCCGGTCTCTCGCAGAGCGCGTCGCGGAGAATCTCAATCTCGCCGCCGACGCGCGCTATGCGGATCAATCCGCGCCGATCGACAAGCGTCTTGCGGCGGCTGCGGGAAAGGTCCGGGAGAACCTTTCCGTCTCGATCGTCGGGCGCAGCCGCATAATCGAAATTCGCTTTGTCAGTCCTCACCGGAACGAAGCTGCGCGCGTCGCCAACGGGATCGCGGAGGGCTTCATCGAAAGTTCGCTGGAGCGCAAGTACAACGCTACGGCCTATGCGAGGAACTTCGTGGGCGAACGTCTCCTCGCGGCGCGCACGGCCCTTGAACAATCCGAAGCAAAGCTCGTGCGTTATGCGGGGGAAAAGGGCATCCTCGATCTCGGCGGCGAGGGGAAGTCGGCCGTCGACGGATCGCTTGACGCGACGTCCCTGACGGCGCTCAACGCGCAGCTTTCCGAAGCCCAGAGCCGGCGCATCGCCCTTGAGGTGATGCTTGAGGGCTTGCGGCGGGGCGAACAGCGCCAGGCTCTGGAAAGCGACCTCCTGCGCGAGCTCGCGCGGCGCCGGTCCGAGGCCGTGACCGAATACAATGAGAAGCTCAACACGTTCCAGCCGGACTTTCCGGAGATGACCTCGCTGCGATCGCAAATCGAGGCCATTGATCGCGAAATCGCCGCGGAGCGCTCGCGCATCATCGCCGGCGTCTCGGCGGATTACCGGGCCGCGAAAGAGACCGAGGCGTCGATCCGTAGCCGGATCAAAGAGCTGAAGGGCTCTTTACAGGATTTGCGCAACAAGAGCATCGACTACGGCATTCTGAGCCGCGACGTCGACACCAACCGCGCGCAGTACGAAGCGCTCCTGCAGCGGATGAAGGAGATCAGCATCGTCGACGGCGTCGGCAAGAGCCGCGTTTCGATCGTCGACAAGGCCCTCGCCCCGAACGCTCCATTCGAGCCGAACAAAAAGCGGATCCTGATCCAGTTCCTGATCCTCGGGCTCGCGGCGGGCGTCGGCCTCGCTTTCGCCCTCGAATATATCGACGACACGATCAAGTCGCCTGAAGACCTGCCGTCCAAGCTCGACATTCCGGCGGTCGGCGTCCTGCCCCTCGTCAAGTCAAAGGACCCCGTCACCGCCGTCATCAACGATCCGGGCGCCCCCATTTCAGAGGCCGTCGCCTCGGCGCGCATGGCCCTGCAATTCGCAACGCCCGACGGGGCGCCGGAGAGCCTCCTCGTGACGAGCATTCGCGCCTCCGAAGGAAAGACGAACACCTGCGCTTCGCTCGGCGTCGCATTCGCGCGCATCGGCAAACGCGTCCTGATCATCGATGCGGACATGCGCAAACCCTCCTTCGCCGCGCGAAAAGGCGCCTCGACCGGCGTCGCCGGGATGCTGACCCAGGACCGCGATCTCGCGCCGGAAGTCGTCGGCGGGGCGGTGCCCAATCTCTTTCTTCTTCCGTGCACGACGGCGCCGGTCAATCCAGCCGAACTCCTGGCCGGACCCCGGCTCGCGGACCTCCTGCGGCAGGCGAGGGAGCAGTTCGATCTGGTGATCGTCGATTCGCCGCCGGTGCTCGGTTTCGCCGACGCGCCGACGCTGAGCGCGGTTTGCGACGCAACGCTCGTCGTCTTCCAGGCCGGCGCCATTCGCCGGCCGGCCGCCAAGCGCGCCATCGAAAGACTGCACGCGGCGAACGCCCGGATCGTCGGCGGCATGGTGACGAAATTCAAGCCGCCGCGATACGGTTACGGCGCCAACTACGCTGCGCATTACGCTTACGGCGACAAGGCCGCCCCCGGGAAAGGGCGTAAGAAGGGGAAGGCTCGGCGCAAGGTCAGGATCTTCAGCCAGCCGCGATCGAAGCCGAAAGAGGCCTCGTAATTGCGCGCTATTGCGCAGACAGCGCTCGGCGCCTGTATGTCGGGACTGGCGAGCCTCGCCGCGATCGCGGCGTCTTCTGGCCGTCCGGCGCCACTCGACGCAGCGCCTGCGCTCAATCTCGTCTTCGACAACCGCCCCTATGACGGCGCGCGCGCCGGCGAAAGCCTTCGGCGTAAGCCGGCGGCGTCGGAGCCCCTTCTGCGCCGCGCGCTCGCGGCCTGGCGCGGCGGAGAGGCGCAGATCGCCGAGGCGGCTCTCGCCGAAGCCGTAAGGCGCGATCCGCGCAGTATTCCCGCCTGGGCGCTGCGCGCGGAAATGGCGATCGCCTCGCGCGATCCCGCCGCTTTCGCCGACGCGATCGAGCGCCTGCACGACGTCAATCCGTCGCGCTCGAGGAGCTACGCCGCGCTCCTGACCGATTTCATCGAAATCGGCGCGGGCGAGGAGGCGCTGTTGACGCCGATCCTGGACGACGAGCGCTGGTTGCGCGCAGTTTTCGCCGAGCTTCGCCGACGACGGGCCCCGGCCTCGGTCTGGCGCGGCCTTGCGATTGTCTCTGACGCCGCCCGTCCCGACTACCTCGCAGCGCTGATCGCGCAGGACCGCGTGGCGGACGCCTTCAGCGCTTTTCTCTCCTTCCTGCCGGAGTCGCGTCTGGCCGATCTTTCATGGCCGATCGACGCCGGCTTCACCGAAATCGGCCGCTACCCGCCCTTCACCTGGCGGCTTGGCGCGCGCAATGCGGAGCTGTTGTCAGAAGGCGGACTTTACGCGTCCTACAACGGACGCGGCAAACCGGTTCTCGCCGAACAGGTGATGCCCCTCGGGCCAGGCCGCTATCGCTTCACCGCCGAGATGGACGGCAGGGCGACCCCGCAGGGCGGGGCGCTCATATGGCGGATCGACTGCATCGGCGCGGACAGGAAACGCCTCGGCGAAATCGCGCCGGAGGGCGTCGGCGACACGCCGAGGGCGTTCGCGTTTGATTTCGTCGTGCCCGCAACCGGCTGCCGGTTTCAAAGGCTTGCGCTCGCCGGCGCGCCCGGCGTCTATGCGAAGCCGGCCCGGGTGGTCACGCGCCGGGTCGCGATCGCCCATCTGGGGGCCTAGGCGCGTGGTCGGGCATGCGATGTCCGCCGCCGCCGCGCAGCAGGACCGGGGCGGGCCGGGCCTCGCGGTCGCCGTCGCGTTTCTCGCTGCAGCGCTTCTCCTCGGCGGCGCGGCGGACGCCGCCTATTTTGAGAACATGATCCTGCAGGCGGCCGCGCCGGCGACGCTCTTCGCCGCCTTCATCATTACCGGCTCGGACAGGGCGCGCCGCATTTCCGCCTCGCGAGAACAGCTCATCGTTGGGCTGCTGATCGCTTCACCCGCCGTGCTCGCATTCGTTCAGCTCGCGCCGCTGCCCCCCTGGCTCTGGACGCGTCTGCCCGGGCGCGAGCCGATCGCCGAAGGGTTTCGCCTGGTCGGAGCGGGCTATCCGGTCCTCCCCCTGACAATCACGCCCGCCGAAACCTTCGCGGGCGCGATGCGAAGCTTTCCCCCCGTCGCCGCCTTCGTGCTCGCAAGCGTACTTGCGGGCGCCAGACGCTCGAGCTTCGTTTTCCTTGCGATCATCGTGGCGGCGGCGACGGTCAGCGCAGTGATCGCAGCCCTTCAGGTCTTCGACGGGGCCGACAGTCGTTTCTACTTTTATGAAATCACGAACCGCGGCTACGGCGTCGGCGTGTTCGCGAACGCCAACCACCAGGCGACGTTTCTTCTCATGGGCCTATTGTCATGGTCGGCGCTCGCCGGACGGCGAGCCGATCGGATGCGCGGGATCGACGACTTCGGGGCCGTCGATGTCTGCCTTCTGGTCGCCCCGGCGGCTCTGATCCTCGGGGTGTTTCTCGCCGGCTCGAACACGGGACACCTGCTCATCGGGCCCGTTCTGGCGCTGTGCTTCTTCGTGGTGCGCACCGGCTCGCTCGGCGCGTCCCTGGGAACGCCGCGCCTCGAGGTCGACGCCAGATCCTGGGGGCTTGCGGGCGCAATCATGCTGAGCGTGGCCGCCGGCGTCGGTCTCGCTCTGACGGGCGTGATAGAACGCGGCGCGAACGCGGCGCAAATCAGCGGGCTCGAGGGGGCCAACGGCCGGGCGGAGATCTTTACAAGGACGCTGGCGGCGATCGGCGACCATCTTCCCTTCGGCTCAGGCGTCGGCAGCTTTCGGGATATTTATCCGCGCTATGAAGATATCGACGCCGTCAGCAACAAATTCGTCAATCACGCGCATAACGACTATCTGGAATTCCTGCTCGAGGGCGGTCTTGCGGCGGCGGCGATCATGGCCGCCGGCCTGACCGTCTGGGGTCATTTGACTTTCAAGGTCTGGCGCAGGAAGCCGAGGCGCGGGGACAGGGTGCGCCGCGCGGCGAGCCTTGTCGTCGCCGTCATGGTCATCCACTCGCTGGCGGACTATCCCTTGCGCACGTCGACGTCCGCCTGCGCCGCGGCGGTCGCGGCGGCGCTCCTCGCATCGCCGTCTGACCCGCGCGCGGGGAGGGTGAAAAAGGAATTGCGGGGCGTGTCGCTCTGAGGGCCCGGGGCCCCGGGGCGAACAAAAAACGCCTTCCCACGGGAAGGCGTTTTCAGTTTTGATGCAAGTTTCTCAGAGAGGAAGTCTACGCAACAGAAGCCGTCTTTTCTTCGGAAGGGTCGCGCAGCACGTAGCCGCGACCCCAGACCGTTTCGATATAGTGCTCTCCGGTCGTCGCAGCGGCGAGTTTCTTGCGCAGCTTGCAGATGAAGACGTCGATGATCTTCAACTCCGGTTCGTCCATGCCTCCGTAAAGGTGGTTCAGGAACATCTCCTTCGTCAGCGTCGTGCCCTTGCGCAGCGAAAGAAGCTCGAGCATCTGGTATTCCTTGCCCGTCAGGTGAACCCGCTGGCCCCCGACTTCGACCGTCTTCGCGTCGAGATTGACGACCAGATCGCCTGTGGTGATGACCGATTGGGAATGGCCTTTGGAGCGGCGCACGATGGCGTGGATGCGCGCGACGAGCTCGTCCTTGTGGAACGGTTTCGTCATGTAGTCGTCGGCGCCGAAGCCGAGCCCGCGAACCTTCGTTTCGATATCGCCCTGTCCCGTCAGGATCAGGATCGGGGTGTTGACCTTGGAGACGCGCAGCGTTTTCAGAACGTCGAAACCCGTCATGTCGGGAAGGTTCAGATCAAGGAGGATGATGTCGTAGTCGTAGATTTTGCCGAGATCGACGCCCTCTTCGCCGAGATCTGTCGTGTAGCAGTTGAAGCCGTCCGACTTCAGCATCAGTTCGATGCTTTGAGCGGTCGCTCCATCGTCTTCAATTAACAGTACCCGCATGAAAGCCCGTCTCCTGTTCGCCTCTTTCCCTGCGCCGCCCCTCGCTGGTCCTATGCCGATCGGCCCGCGCTTATTCGTTATGACTTAACGATCATAAAGTTGATTTCATTTCATAAAGGTTAATCT
>CAZBOC010000127.1:0-8411 GCA_964493225.1 uncultured Caulobacterales bacterium
CCAGCGGCATGAGCAACTACGTCAAGGATAACCAGCCGAAGAACGTCATCCTGATGACGGAATGCTCAATGTCCGACAATGTCGCGCTGGAAAATCCGGATGTCGAGTTCGTGCGGCCCTGCAACCTTTGCCCGCACATGAAGCGGATCACGCTGCCTGGCATTTTGAACGCGCTGCTGACGATGACGCATGAAGTGGAAATCGAAGCGGATATCATCGAGAAGGCGCGCCGGCCGATCGAACGCATGCTCGCGCTCCCCCTGAAGCGCCAATCCATGTACGATCATCGCGGCGCGCCGGAAGTCGTCGCCGTCGAAAGGCGGGGCTGAGCGTGGCCGACCGGGGCCGTTTGACGAAAGCCGGCCTCGTCACCGCGCTTGCGTTTCTTGCGTGTCTGGTCGCCGCCGGTTCGGCGATATCCCGGGCCGGAGAGGCGACCAACGCCGGAGCGAGCGTCAATCCGCATGCGGTCGAACTCGTCGGGGCGTTCGCGGCCGCCTATAATTGCGGCGATCTCGAGACGATGATGGCGCATCTCGCCGACGATGCGGCTTGGTACGCGATCGACGGCGATGAGACGATGGTCATGGCCGAGGGCGCGGACGCGCTCCGCGCCGAGCTCGAAAGCTATGTCAGCCCCGACGCGCCGCCGAGGAGCGCCATCGAAATCGTGAAGTCCCACGGCCCCTTCGTCACCACGCTGGAGCGCGCATTCTGGACCGTCGACGGGCTGGAAAAGTCACAGGCCGCCTTCGCGGTTTATGAAGTCGAAGACGACGCCATCCGTCGCGTCTGGTATTTTCCGGCCTCGCCCTGACAATGACGCAGACGGACATTCTTATAATCGGGGCCGGCGTCGCTGGTCTCTTCACGGCGCTAAAACTCGCGCCTCGTCCCGTGACGGTGATCACCGCGCGCCGGCTCGGGAAAGGCGGGGCGACGCCGTGGGCCCAGGGGGGCATGGCCGCGGCCGTCGGCGACAACGACACGCCCAACCTTCACTTTTCCGACACGATCAAAGCCGGCGTCGGGCTCGTCGATCCGGATGCGGCGCGGATTCTCGCCGACGCCGGACCGCAAGCGGTCGAGGACCTGATCGCCTTCGGCGTCGAATTCGATCGCGATGCAGACGGCTCTGTGAAGGTCGGTCGCGAGGCCGCCCATTGCCGTGACCGCAGCGGCCATGCGAGCGGCGACCGCGCCGGCGCGGCGATCATGGAGTCCCTGATCATGGCGGCGCGCGCCGCAAGTCACATCACGATCCTTGAACGGATGGTTGTTGAAGATCTCCTGACAGATGACGAAGGCGCCGTCGGGGGAGCGCTGGTCTTCGACGTCGAACCGCAGCGCCGCGAGACTCTGATCGCGGCCGAGACGGTGCTGGCGACCGGGGGACTTGGCGGGCTCTACGCCGTCACGACCAACCCGACGCCCGCGCAGGGTCACGGCCTCGCCTTCGCCGCCAGAGCCGGCGCCGTCATTCGCGACCCGGAATTCGTCCAGTTTCACCCGACCGCGCTGGAAATCGGCGCTGACCCGGCTCCGCTCGCCACCGAGGCCCTGCGCGGGGAAGGCGCGCGCCTCGTCAATGGGGACGGCGCGCCCTTCATGGCGCGCTATCACAAGGGCGCCGATCTCGCCCCGCGCGACGTCGTCGCCCGCGCGGTGGAGGCGGAACGCGCGGCCGGCCGCGGCGCCTATCTGGACGCGCGCGAGGCGATCGGCGCGGCGTTCCCGGAAATCTTTCCGACCGTTTTCGCCGCCTGCGCACGCGCGGGCATCGACCCGCGCAGGGCGCCGATGCCCGTAGCCCCCGCCGCGCACTATCACATGGGCGGGGTGAAAACCGATCTCGAGGGTCGTTCTTCCGTGCCCGGCCTATGGGCCGTGGGTGAAGTCGCCTCGACGGGCGTTCACGGCGCGAACCGACTTGCGTCGAACTCGCTTCTTGAGGCTGTAGCCTTCGGCGGGCGCATCGCCGAGGCGTTGCGCGGCGACGCGCGTTCGCGGGGACGCGGCGCCGCCGCGCCCGCCGACCGGCTCGCCCTGCCGTCGCGTCCGCCGCCTCCGGACGAAATCGGCGAATTGCGGCGCGCCATGTCGGCCGGTTGCGCGTTGATCAGGTCCGAGGACTCCCTTGAGGAAGTGCTGGACCTCATCGAGGCGCTCTACGGCTGCGAGGAGATGACGAGCGGCTTGATGAGCGCGCTTGTGACGGCGGAGTTGATCGTGCGCGGCGCGATTGAGCGCGAGGAATCCCGGGGCGCCCATTATCGAAGCGACTTTCCGCAAATGGACGATACGCCGCACCATACCGAAATTGCTAGGGATTGAGACAATGACGACGATCGCTCCCCTGCCTGCGCTAATCGTTGAAGACACCGTCGCGCAGGCGTTGCGGGAGGACCTCGGCGATGCGGGAGACGTCACGACAGCGGCCTGCGTTCCGATGAAGGCGCGCCTATCGGCCATCATTGCGGCGCGACAACCCGGCGTCGTCGCCGGAACGGCGCTGGCGCGCGCCGCATTCCACTTGGTGGATCCCTCCGTCAGCATAGAGACGATAAAACGAGACGGCGCGAAATGCGGTCCCGGCGACGCGCTGCTTGCGCTTGAGGGTCCCGCGCGCGCGATCCTGACGGGCGAGCGCGTCGCGCTCAATTTCCTGGGCCGGCTTTCCGGAATCGCCACGGCGACGGCCGCCCTCGTCGATGCGGTCGACGGGCTCGAGGCGCAGATCGTGTGTACAAGGAAGACGACCCCGGGTCTGCGCGCCCTTGAGAAACATGCGGTCCTCGCGGGCGGCGGACGCAATCACCGTTTCGGGCTCTACGACGCCATCATGATCAAGGACAATCACATCGCCGCCGCCGGCGGGGTCAGCGCGGCGCTTAAGGCCGCGAAGGCGTTTGCCGGCCATGCGATGAAGATCGAAGTCGAAGTCGACACGCTTGCCCAGTTAGGGCAAGTCTTGGGCGAAGGCGCGGATATCGTCCTGCTAGACAATATGTCTACGGACGATTTACGCACCGCCGTCAGGGAGACCGCCGGCCGGGCGGTCCTCGAAGCCTCGGGAAACATCACGCGCGAAACCGCGCGCGCGGTCGCTGAAACCGGGGTCGACGTGATCTCGTCAGGCGCGATCACTCATTCCGCGCCCGCGCTCGACGTCGGGCTGGACGTCAGTTCGTAGCCGCGCAAGCCGCTGCGCGCGCGATCCTCATCACATCGCGACGGGCGCGGCGGCGGCGACGCGGCGGCTCGGAAAGCGATAGAATTTGTGCGTGCCGATCGTCGCCGTGGGCGTCAGTTTCGCCGCCCAGGGAGGATTGACGTAATCGGCGTGGTAGTGCGTCGCGTGACGGCTTACCGGAACGCGCACGCCGGAAAGAACGGCGCCGGCGAGATCATCGGCTTTCCGCCAAAGCCGCTTGTTCAACCGCCCGTTCATCGAACCGTCGCAGGTGAAGGAGAACTGGCAGCCCGTGCGGCGTTCGGATCCCTGGAACACGACGCCGCAGATCGTATTCGGATAATTGACGTTGGCGACCCGGTTCAGAACGACATCGGCTACGGCGAGCTGACCCACGCGCGGCTCGGAACGGGCCTCGTAATAGATGGCTTGCGCCATGCAGCGCCGATCCTCGGCGTGGGCTGCGGCGCGCTCGAGTTCGCTGAAGTCGAAATCGACAAGGTCATCGATACCGCCGCTGTCGAGGGGGGCCGCGGGCGCAGCCGGCTTCAAGCGCGGCGCAAGGCGCGCCTTGCGCGCGGGAGCGCGTCTTTCTGCGAGAAACGCCGCAAAGGCTTCAGCCATGGCCGCTTCGTCGGCGACGGCCGCCTTCCGCGCGCTGTCCGCCACAGCCCTTTGGGCCGACGCCTTGGCGCTGAGGGCCGCTCCGAAGACGCACATGGAAAGGCCGGCCGCGGCCATGAGGCTGCGCAACTGCCAGTTGACGCCGCGCCAATCGATTGCGTGGCGCGCTCCTGTTTGCGTCTCTGCGATCGTGGGCGTCATCACCGAACGCTTTCCCTTATCTGCTCTTCCAATCGAACGCCGATACTCTCCGAAGGGTTCGCTAAAACTTTAGCGAGCCCGTAATCTATGGTGCACAAATCTTACCAGAGCGTAATTCCGCATGCACGCCCGTCCGACCAAAAAGCGCCATGGGGCGGCGATCAGGATTGAAAAGAACGCGCTCCGTCGTTGAATTTCCACAACTTTCGGGGGGCTATCTCACCTCTTCGAATCAGCGGCAAGAGGAATTTTCGAGGGTTAACGATTGTTTAATTTTTCGATTTAACCCAATAACTCACCGACCAAGCGGGACTTTTCGAAAGGCGCGCGCCTGTTCCCCCTGTGAAGCGAAGATGAAGATTTCTCCATGGTCTGGGACGGGGCGTCATCCGTCGCTTGACAGACGCGCCTGAGCCGCTGCGAGGCGTGCGATCGGCGTGCGATAGGGCGAACAGGAGACATAGTCGAGGCCGAGCGTCTCCACGAAGGCGATCGACGTCGGATCACCGCCATGCTCGCCGCAGATGCCGAGTTTGATGTCCGAGCGGGCCTCGCGTCCCTTGCGGGCTCCGATCTCGACGAGGGCGCCGACGCCGTCGCGGTCGAGCGTGACGAAAGGATCCGTCTCCATGAGCCCGAGCCGCAGATAGTCGGGCAGGAACGCCGCGGAATCGTCCCGCGACAGGCCGAAGGTCGTCTGGGTCAGATCGTTCGTGCCGAAGGAGAAAAACTCCGCTTCCTCGGCGATGGCGTCGGCGGTGAGCGCCGCGCGCGGCAATTCGATCATCGTGCCGACGAGATATGCCAGATCGGCTCCCCTTTCAGCGAGGACAGCCTTCGCGACTGCGTCGACGCGCTGCTTCAGAAGGGCGAGTTCCCCCTTCGAGGCGACGAGCGGGATCATGATCTCCGGCTCGACCGCCTCGCCGGTCTCGGCCGCGACAATCGCCGCCGCCTCGATGATCGCGCGCACCTGCATCTCGTAGATCTCCGGATAGGAAATCCCGAGGCGGCAGCCGCGATGGCCGAGCATCGGATTGAATTCGTGCAGCTTGTGGGCGCGTTCTTTCAGCCTTTCCGCGTCCATGCCGGAGGCCTTTGCGACCTCGTCGATCTCGTCGTCCGAGTGCGGCAGGAATTCGTGCAGCGGCGGATCGAGCAGGCGAACAGTCACCGGCAGCCCCTTCATGACGCGGAAGAGCTCCTCGAAATCGGAACGCTGCATGGGCAGGAGCTTGGCGAGCGCCGCCTCGCGGCCCGCCTTGTCGCCGGCGAGGATCATCTCGCGCATGGCGACGATGCGCTCGGCGTCGAAAAACATGTGTTCGGTGCGGCACAGGCCGATCCCCTCGGCGCCGAAGCCGCGGGCGACGCGCGCGTCCTCCGGCGTCTCGGCGTTTGCGCGCACTTTCATGCGGCGCGCCTTGTCGGCCCACGCCATAAGCCGGGCGAAATCGCCGGAAAGCTCCGGTTCGATGGTCGGGACCGCGCCGTAGAACACCTTGCCGTCGCCGCCGTCGACGGTGATGACGTCGCCCTTCTTCACCTCGCGCCCGCCGGCGGTGAAGGCGTCGTCCACGATCTTCAGATCTCCCGCCCCGCAGACGCAAGGCCGGCCCATGCCGCGCGCGACGACCGCGGCGTGGCTCGTCATGCCGCCGCGGGCCGTGACGATGGCCGCCGCCGCATGCATGCCGTGGATGTCCTCGGGGCTTGTCTCCAGACGGACGAGAATGACTTTGCGGCCCTCCTGCGCGAGGCGTTCGGCCTCGTCAGAGTTGAACACAACCTCGCCGGCGGCCGCGCCCGGCGATGCGGGCAGACCGGTCAGGACGACGTCGCGGACGGCTTCGGGATCAAGCGAGGGATGGAGGAGCTGGTCAAGCGAATGCGGATCGACCCGCATCACGGCTTCTTCCTCGCTGATCAGGCCGTCCGCACAGAGATCGACCGCGATCTTGAGGGCCGCCTTCGCAGTGCGCTTTCCGGTCCGCGTCTGGAGCATCCAGAGCTTGCCCTCCTGCACCGTGAATTCGATGTCCTGCATGTCGCGGTAATGCTTCTCCAGGGTCTCGAATGTGGCCTCGAGCTCGGCGTAAACGTCGGGCAGCGCCTCCTCCATCGACGGCGCCTCTTCGCCCATCGCCTCGCGCGAGCGTTGCGTCAGCTGCTGGGGCGTCCTGATTCCGGCGACGACGTCCTCTCCTTGAGCGTTGATCAGGAATTCGCCGTAATAGGCGTTCTCGCCCGTAGAGGGATCACGGGTGAAAGCCACGCCGGTCGCGGAGGTCTCGCCCATATTGCCGAAGACCATGGCCTGGACGTTGACCGCCGTGCCCCAGCTTTCCGGGATATTGTGCAGGCGGCGATAGACGTCGGCGCGCTCATTGCGCCAGGAGCCGAAGACCGCCTCGATCGCGCCCCAGAGCTGTTCCTTGGGGTCCTGGGGAAATTCCGAGCCGAGGGCGCTGCGGACCGCGCCCTTGTAGCCTTCGATGACCTGAAGCCAGTCGGCGGCGGCGAGTTCGGTGTCCAGGAAGTATTCGTGCTCGTCCTTGTAGGTCTCGAGGATTTCCTCAAAGGCGTGGTGGTCGACGCCGAGAACGACGTCGGCGTACATCTGAATGAACCGCCGGTAGCTGTCATAGGCAAAGCGTTCGTCGCCGGAGAGCGCGGCGAGCCCGCGAACGGTCTCGTCGTTCAGCCCGAGATTGAGGACCGTGTCCATCATGCCCGGCATCGAGGCGCGCGCGCCGGAACGCACCGAGACGAGGAGCGGATTGGCCGTGTCGCCGAAAGTCTTGCCGACGAGTTCGCCGACGCGCATCAGCGCGGCCTCGACGTCGCCGGCCAGGTTTTCGGGGAACCTGCGGCCATTGTCGTAATAGGCCGTGCAGACGTCGGTGGTGATCGTGAAGCCCGGCGGCACCGGCAGGCCGAGATTGGACATCTCCGCAAGGTTTGCGCCTTTCCCTCCGAGGAGGTTTTTCATCGAGGCGTCGCCTTCCGCGCTCCCGTCGCCGAAATTGTAAACGAATTTCTCCGGACCCGCGTCGATCGCCATTGTCAAAATCCTCGCCGTCCCTGCGCCGCGCATGCGCGCCTGCTTGTGCGGCGCCAAAGGTGACACGCCATAAGCCACCGAAGAGTTAACGCCAAGCCCCCTGGCCCCGCAATGGCGGGCGTCGCGGCTCGCGGGGGCCGCCTCGCAAGAGCGCCGGCGAAGCTCGGCGGCCGCCCTTCGCGCCACGGGTGAACGGGAGAGGCGCGGGGGGTCAAGGGCGGCCGCCTTCGCATTCCGGCCGCCAGGCGATGCGCCCCGGGCCAGGGGGAGGTCCCGCGGGCGCCGGAAGGCCCGGCGTCGGCGTCAGGTTTCGCCTGACAACGGCAAGCCTAAGCCGGGTCCGAAGGGGGGAAGATAAGTTTCCCACAGATTGTACAGTAGCGGCGACCAAAATATTCCGGATCGCCATTGCGTCCCTCATCCTGAGGCGCCGCCCGCCAGGGCGGCCTCGAAGGATGACGGAATCGAAAGAACGCGCGTGAACATCCTTGAAGGCTCGTCCCCGGCGAGCGCTTCAGGATGAGGGGCGCAGCATGAAAGCGGCGCGGGGTGCGCCATGATCCCTTCAGCTTGGCGCTCATCCCTCCAGTTTCGCGAAATCGGCGACGCGGACGGCGGCGGCGCGGAAGCGCTGGAGGAGCGCGAGGCGGTTTTCGCGGAGCCCGGCGTCCTCGGCGTTGACGACGACGGCCTGAAAGAAAGCGTCTATCGGCGCGCGCAGCCTCGCGAGCGCGGCCATGGCGGCCTCGAAGTCCTCGGCCGGCAGCGCGGCGTCGATCGCCGTCTCGGTCTTTTCCAGCGCTGCGAAGAGGTCTTTCTCCTCGCCCGCCTCAAGGCGGGCCTCGTCGAGGGCGGCGGCGGTGGGCAGATCGCCTTTCTTTTCTTCCGCCTTCAGAATGTTCGCCGCCCGCTTGAAGCCGGCCGCGAGGTTCTCACCGTCGTCGGTCCCCAGGAACGCTTCCAGCGCCGTCAGCCTGCGGACGATCAGGACGAGATCGTCATGGAGGTCGCCGTCCGGGTCCTCGACGACGGCGTCGACATAATCATGCCGGCTCCCCGCCTCGCGCAGGTGCGCTTTGAGGCGGTCGTGGAAGAAGGCGACGAGGTTCGAGCCGTGGGTCAGCTGCGCGGCGACCGGTTCGGCGAGATGCGCCTCCAGGCGCTTCGCATTGGCCATGAAAAAGGGATAGAGATTGAAGCGGATCTCGTTTTTCAGCACGATGGCGATGACGCCGAGCGCCGCCCGCCGCAGGGCGAAGGGATCGCTCGATCCGGTCGGCTTCTTGTCGATCGCCCAGAAAGCGGTCAGCGTGTCGATCTTGTCGGCGA
>CAZBOC010000128.1:0-8392 GCA_964493225.1 uncultured Caulobacterales bacterium
GCTGACCCGGCCGGGCGCGCGGCAACCATGCAACAGGCCCTGCCGGGCCGGGGCGGAGACGGGCCCCATCGCCTGACTGGCTGAAGACAAACCACCGTCAGTAAACAATGACGCTTCTGATGCTCTGGCCTTCATGCATCAGCTCGAAGGCCTTGTTGATGTCGTCGAGCGGCATGGTGTGGGTGATGAGAGGGTCGATCTGGATTTTCTTGTCCATGTACCAGTCGACGATTTTGGGCGTGTCGGTCCGTCCGCGCGCGCCGCCGAAGGCGCTGCCTTTCCAGACGCGGCCCGTGACAAGTTGAAAGGGACGCGTCGAAATCTCCTCGCCGGCTTCCGCGACGCCGATGATGATCGATTGCCCCCACCCGCGATGGCAGCATTCGAGCGCCTGGCGCATGACATCCGTTTTTCCGGTGCAGTCGAAAGAGTAATCCGCGCCGCCGCCCGTCAGTTCGACGACCCTGTCGACCACATGATCAGCGCCCGCCTCGCGCGCGTTTATGAATTCGGAAGCGCCGAATGCGCGGGCGATTCCCTCGCGCGCCGGATTGATATCTATACCGATGATTTTGTCAGCGCCAACCAATTTCGCGCCCTGAACGACATTGAGGCCGATGCCGCCGAGGCCGAAAACGGCGACGCTCGCACCAGGTTCGACCCCCGCGGTCCAGACGACCGCGCCGACGCCGGTCGTGACGCCGCAACCGACATAACAGGCCCTTTCGAACGGGGCGTCTTTGCGGATCCGCGCGACGGAGTATTCGGAAACGACCGTGAAGTTCGCGAAAGTCGAGCATCCCATATAGTGCGCGAGGCCCCTGCCTTTCCATGAAAACCGGCTTGTTCCGTCGGGCATCACGCCCCGGCCCTGGGTCGCGCGAACCGACGTGCAAAGATTGCTTTTTCTCGAAAGACAGGTTTTGCACTGACGGCATTCGGCTGTGTAAAGAGGGATCACGTGGTCGCCCGGCGCGACGTCCTTCACGCCGGCTCCCACTTCACGCACGATCCCCGCGCCCTCATGGCCGAGGATCGAGGGAAAAATCCCTTCGGAGTCCTTGCCGCCGAGCGTGTAGGCGTCGGTGTGGCATACCCCGGTCGCCTTGATCTCGACCAGCACTTCACCGGCCCGCGGTCCTTCAAGGTCAACCTCCTCTATGACGAGGGGCTGGTTTGGTTCGACTGCGATCGCGGCCCTCGTTTTCATCGCTTCACTCCTCGTGACGGATTACCGGTTGTTTCGAACTCAGACTATCGTTTTGCGGAGCGCTCAAGGGACGAGATCCTTGAGATCCGCGCCCGTGTCGGCGACGCGGTCGGGGTCGACGCTTGCGCCGTCGGCGATCAGCTTTTTCGCGGCGAGGAAAGCCGCGGGATCGTTGATCGCATCAACGGCCACAACCTTCTCGCCCTTGAAGTACCAGACCGAAAACGCTTTGCGTTCGGGCTTCCCGCGCAGGCGCAGCGCCTCGAAACCCTCGCTGAGCCCAACCGTCTGCAGCTTCACGTCGTACTGATCGGACCAGAACCAGGGCAAGGGATCGTAGGGCTGATCGCCGCCGGCCATGTTGGCCGCCGCGGCTTTGGCCTGTTCGATCGCGTTCGGCACGGATTCGAGCCGGAGCCGCCTTTCATAGCGGGACGAGGGGAAGTTCGTGCAATCGCCAGCCGCCCAGATTGTCTCGTCTTTCGTGCGCGCATGGTCGTCGACGAGGATGCCGTCCCCTGTTTCAAGCCCGGCTCGCGCCGCGAGGTCGACGGCGGGCGCGGCGCCGATCCCGATCAGCGCCGTTCGGCATTCGATCACCTCGCCAGTCGTCAGTTCCGCACCGACGAGCGCGCCGCCCTCGCCGATGAAGCGTTTCAGCGTCGCGCCGACCCGCAAGTCGACGCCGGCGGCGGCGTGCAGCGACTGGTAGAACGACGAGACGGGTTCGCTGGCGACGCGCGCGAGAACGCGATCGGCCATTTCAAGAACAGTGACGGCGAGACCGGACTGCCGGGCGACGGCGGCGACTTCGAGACCGATATACCCCGCGCCGACGATCACCGCGGGGCCTTTGTCTGCGAGCGCCCGGCGCAGGGCGTCGGAATCGGCGATCGTGCGAAGATAGTGGATGTTCTCCAGATCGGCGCCCGGCGCATTCAACCTGCGCGGCGGCGCCCCCGTCGCGATCAGGAGTTTGTCATATGGCGTTTCCGAGCCGGCTTCCGTGACGACCCTGCGCGCCGCGCGATCAATCGTCGCCACCCTTTCCCGCGTTCGCAGCGAAATCCCGTTTGCTTCATAGAACGCGCGCGGTCGCAACAAGAGCCGGTCGGCGGCGAGATCGCCCTTCAGATAGGTTTTCGAAAGCGGCGGGCGTTGATAGGGCGGCGCAGGCTCTTCGCCGAACATGACGATATCGCCGTCGACCCCGGCCCGGCGCAGCGAGGCGGCGGCCTGGGCTCCCGCCTGACCTGTTCCGATAATGACAATCTTTTGCGCCATCACGCCGCCTCGCTCGTCAAGGCTCTATTGACAAGCATAGCCGCTTCGATGGAGCAACGGCGCATTGCTGTCGACAACGTAAGTCGACAATGTAGAGCGCAAGACCCACCGTCGACGGTAATGCGCAAGGGAAGTGTTTATGGTCCGCTCCATGTCGAAATCGCTGGTCGCCCTCACGGCGATCCCCGCGGCTTTAGCCTTACTAGCGGCGCAACCGGCCGCAGGGGAAGAACGCCAGCTGGACGAAGAGCAGCGCGCGCAAATCGCGCAGCGGATCGAGGAGGTTCGCGGTCGCCTCAATCTGAGCGAAGACCAGAAAGCCGCTATCGAACCCTTGCTCACGGCCAACCTCGAAGAGCGGCGAACCGTTATGGAGAAATACGGCCTCGACGAGGATGGCGCCGCCGGCCTCAGCCGGCGCGAACGCAGCGCGCTCGCCAAGGAGTTGAGGGCGCTTCGCGAAAAAACGAACGAGCAAATGGCGGAGATCCTCACAGAAGAGCAGATGCGCGAATGGACCGCCATTCAGGAAGAGAACCGAAAGCGGATGCGCGAACGGATGCGCAAGCGCTGAGCGAGCGGATCCCGCCGCGTGTTCCGCGCCGGCGAAACCGCGCGGCCGCCGACCGTTGACCGTTGACCGTTGACCGTTGACCACAAGGCCTTGGCCGGCCCCGGCCGCGTGGGCCAGCGGCGGCTCGTCGCAGGAGAGCCGATCGTGGAGATCGCCGACGAGGGCGGTGCGCCTCAGTCAATATGCCTCTGCGCATTGTCATGCCTCTGCGCGTTGTCCTTATGCCAATGCCGACGACAACGGGCTGGGGATAATAAGCTTAAGACGACGCCGGAGCAGTCATTTCATCCGCGTTCGTCAACAGACGCTCAAGGCCTCCGCCAGCGCGTCGTCCACGTTTTCAATCCACCTGATTTCAAGGAGATCGCGGGCGCTTTGCGGGATTTCTTCAAGATCCTTCTTGTTGCGTTCGGGCAGCAGGATCGTCTTGATCCCAGCCCGCGCAGCCGCCGTCGCCTTCTCTTTGACGCCGCCCACTGGCAGGACCAGTCCGCGTAGGCTGATCTCACCCGTCATGGCGACATCTTTTCTGACGCAGCGGCCCAGGAAGAGCGATGCGAGCGCGATGAACATTGCGACCCCAGCGCTCGGACCATCCTTGGGAATGGCGCCTGCGGGGACGTGAATGTGGATGTCCGCGCTCTCGAGCAGCGCGCTGTCGACGTCGATTTTCCGTGCCCGGTTTTTCAGGAGGGTCAGTGCGGCTTGCGCGCTTTCCTTCATCACATCGCCGAGCTGGCCCGTGAGAACGAGTTTGCCGGCGCCTTTCGACTGCGCCGCTTCGATGAACAGGATGTCGCCTCCGACCGGCGTCCAGGCGAGTCCCGTCGCGACGCCGGGCACGCTGGTGCGCATGGCGACTTCGTCCTGGTGCCTGGGCGGGCCCAGAATATCCGCCAGATCGCCCGCCTCGACGGATCGCCGATCAACCTCGCCCGCCGCGATTCCCACGGCGACATGGCGCATCACGGCGCCGATCGCGCGTTCGAGATTTCTGACGCCCGCCTCGCGCGTGTACTTACGGATTATGGCGGCGACGGCGTCGTCGGAAAGCGCGCACTGCGCCGAAGTCAGCCCGTTGGCTTCGAGCTGGCGCGCGACGAGATAACGCTTGGCGATCTGGAGTTTTTCTTCATCCGTGTAACCTGCAAGTTCGATTACCTCCATGCGGTCGCGCAAGGGCCCGGGGATCGCCTCGAGGACGTTCGCCGTCGCGATGAACACGACGCGGCTCAAGTCGAACGGCGCGGCGATATAATTGTCGCGAAAACTGGAATTCTGCTCCGGATCAAGAACCTCAAGGAGCGCCGCCGCCGGGTCGCCGCGCACATGCGCGCCCAGCTTGTCCATTTCATCAAGCATCAGGACGCAGTCGCGCGCGCCCGTCCGCCGGACGGTCTCGATGATGTTGCCCGGCATGGCGCCGATATACGTCATGCGATGACCGCGAATCTCCGCTTCGTCATGCACGCCCCCGAGGCTCAGCCGCGCGAACTTCCGGCCCATGGCGCGGGCGATGCTCCGGCCGAGAGACGTCTTGCCGACGCCGGGCGGTCCGACGAAACACAGGATCGGGCTTTTGCCCTCTGGATTCAGTTTCCGCACCGCGAGAAACTCCAGAATGCGTTTCTTTATTTTCTCAAGGCCGTAGTGGTCTTCGTTGAGAACGGCGCGCGCCTTTTCGATGTCGATCGGCTTGTCGGCCGGCGGGGCCCAGGGCAATTCCGCAAGCGTTTCAAGGTAGGTGCGCAAAACGTTGTATTCCGACGACGTATCGGGAATACGCTCAAGTCGAGCGATTTCACGCATGGCTTTTTCCATCGGCTCTTCAGGCATCTGCGCCTTTTCAAGCGCGTCCTTGAGCGCCGCGATCTCCTCGGCTGATCCGCCCGTCTCGCCGAGTTCCTTTTGGATCTCCCGCAATTGCTGGCGCAACACATATTCGCGCTGTTGCGCGCTCAGGGTTTGCTGCGTCTGTTTTCCAATGTCGTGCGTTAGCTTCAAAACCTCCAGGCGATAGTTGATGAAATTGAGGACCCGGTCGAGGCGCGGCTCGAGGGCGATCGTCTCGAGAACTTCCTGTTTTTCGGCCGATTCCAGATCCGTCAGAAACGCGACGAGATCAGCGAGCTGACCCGGTTCCTCCATATTGACGACGGTCATCACAAGAGACTGCGGCGCGCCGGAAACGAGCTTCAGGACCTCCAGCGCTCGCTCCTTCAACGTCGCAAAGCGGGCGTCGATCGCCGGCGACCGTTCGTCGGGCTCTTCAATCCTGTCGAAGCGCGCCGCCAGAAACGGGTAGCCCTCGACGAACTCTTTCAAACGCACGCGGGCCTCGCCGCTGCAAACGACATGATGCGTACCGTTGGCGGATTCAGCATATTGCTGCACGCTCGCCAACGCTGCGATCTCGAAAAGATCTTCAGCACCCGGCGTTTCGACCTCGGCCTCGCGCTGCATGACGACGGCGACGTCGCGCTTCATTTTCGAGGCCGCCTGAGCCGCTGCAATCGAACCCGGCCGACCGATCGCTATCGGCGCCGTGACGCCTGGAAAAAGGACCATGCGGCGAACGGGCATGACGATCACGAGATCATCAGGAAACGGCATTTCTGCTGCAGCGCCTCCGCCTGCGGGCTGATCTTGCGCGTCTGCGCCCGTCGTCTGTTCATCCTTCATAAAACCAACCCCTATCAAGCATGACGCGCGAGCGCCTTCCCGCCGCGCGTTATCACGGCGCCGAGGCCGAACACATATGCGAAAAGCCAGACGACGCCGCCGATGATCGGAACCAGACCGACGACGACGAACGCGCCTGAAGCCAGCGCCGACCAGATTGCCCGCGCACCCGCGGTCGGGCTCTCGGCGCTTTGTCCGACCAGCGCCCTCGCCTGGATGCCCACGAAATACACGAAGGCCGCGATCGCGAGCGGCGCGGCGGCGACATATACTGCCGCGATCACCATGGCGAGAGGAATGCCAAGGATGCTCGCGAACAGGAGCGTTATCGCAGCCGGAGCCGCCACGAGAATCAGGAACCCGACGCCGAGGGTCACGAAGGGCTTGCCGGCGATCATCGCAGCGGCGCTGTTCATCAGACCCGGCAGGAACACCGCGATCAAGACCACCAGAAGCGCCGCGCCGACAAGAAACGCCACGGCGAACAATGCGGCGGCGCCCGCAACCCTGGCGCCCCATTTCTCGAAATCCGGCGGATCCGCCGGCTCCAACTCAATGACGTCGCCCGCGATGACCGCGCCGGGATCGATGGTCAACCGTCTGACCCTGTGTCGCAGGTCGCCTCCGATTTCGACATTCGGCCCGATCATCGTTTCTTCGCTGACGAGATGCACGTCGCCATCAACGTTTGCGTCGAGACGAATGCGCGCCCCGGTCGCGCGCAATTCGCCGGGGATCGGCGCGTCGATCCTGACCTCGCCGCCGGCGAGCACCACGGACCCGCCGATCTTGAAATCTTCGCGAATATTGATGTCGCCGCCCGCGGCGATGACGTCGTCTCCCACTTCGCCGCTGATGAAATTCAGGTTCATCGCCGCGGCCATGAGGTCGGCGGCCCGCACGCCGTCGAATGCGACGTCGCCGCCCGCGGCGATCAAGTCGTCCGCCTCCACAGCATTCATGGAAACATCGCCGCCAGCCGCGATGATGTCGTCTGTCGATTTCGCATCGAGTGTGACATCGCGGCCGGCGAAGAAGGCCAGATCAGCGTAAACGCCCGCCGCGTCGACGGTCCGCCCGGAACGCGCTTCGATCTGCGCGAGCAATGTGGCTGTCGTAAAGAGCAGGATGATCACGAGGAACAGGGCGAAAAGAACATGATTTCGAAGTCGCTTCGCCATCGCCTTCATCACTCTTCACTCCCTTCTGCGGGTGCAGGAAATTCACATTTCGGCGCAGTTCCCTATCAGATTATCCTTGCGCGCCGCGTGATCGTTTGACATGCGTCAACGAGGCGGCCGGCCCCGCTGTCCGATCCGTCGCATTGCGCCAGATCAAAAGCGACCTCTGTTGAACGGGCTAGGATGAGGGAATGCTGCGGACGCTGATCGTCTATTACTCCCTGACCGGAAACACGGAAAAGGTCGCCCGCGAAATGGCGACGCATTTGAACGCCGATCTGGAACCGATCGAGGAAGTCTCGCCGCGACGCGGCGCACTCGGCCACTTGCGCACGCTGTTTGAAATGATCTTCCGGTCGACGCCCCGGATCAAGCCGAGCCGAAAAGCGATCGAAGACTACGACCTTGTCATCCTCGGCGCGCCCGTCTGGGCGAGCTCTGCGGCGTCGCCCATGCGCGCCTTCATCGCCCGCGAATGCGGCCGCATCGACGACTTCGCCGTTTTCTGTACGGAGGAAGGCGTCGGCGGCGAAAAGGCGAACCGGCAGATCTCAGCCCCCTGCGCCAAGGAAGCCGCAGCGCGGATGATCGTCCTTGAAAAGGACGTCAAGTCCGGCGCCTTCAAGAGCCAGGTTGCCGAATTCGTCGAAAAGATAACCGCCCGGCCAACTGCGGCGACCTGAAGAACCGATTCCCAAGAAACAAAGCGCGCATGGATAGTAGAACCGCTCCTACCGGTTTCCCGCGTTTCGTTCGCCTACCCGGTCGTCGCCGGATCGCGCCCAGCACGAAGACGATGCAAAGCGACCACAGCCCCATTGCTGGTCGTTACATAAGAGGTTGTCACAGGAGGTCCCTCCGGCAAAGGGAACTGAACCGCGCCGACGCGCGTCCGTGCGATGACCGCGGACGACAGTCGCATCGCCGTCTGATCTGGCCGGCTGTCGAGGCGAGGCCCGGAGCAACGCCTCGCGCTAACGCACCATGAACTTACGCCCCGGGCCACAACTGCCGGATCTTGGCCGGCAGACAGCTCTTCACATTGTCGATTTCGCCTTGCGAGATTTTCTTGTCGAGCAAGGCAAAGACAGCTTGTACGATTTCCGTCGGATCCCGCTGCACTTTGGTTTGCTGGAACGCTTTCTGGATATGGTCCGTAAATTCTTCCGCCGTATGATCGTCGCTCGGACCGGCGCCCGGTCGCCAACCCTCGTAGTAGAACCCCCGGATGAGCATGGGCAGCTGCGCCGCCAGCGCGGCGGCGGTGTTGACCGGCAATCGGTCGCGCAACGCATGCAGTGTTTCGCGCAGCGCCCTGTAGGCGTCGTCGCGTCTTTCAAAATGGAGTTCTCCCATCAACTCCTTCAACCACACGTTTGTCGTATGGATCGTGTCGTCGAATACAGTCATTCCCGATAGGCTCATTTTGTCGACTCCCGATTGCGGCGGCGCTCAACCAAA
>CAZBOC010000129.1:0-8375 GCA_964493225.1 uncultured Caulobacterales bacterium
CGCCGGACTTTTCGTCGGCTGCGATCTCCTCTACGGCGCGGCCGAGAAAGTCGTCCGAAAGGGTCAGGTTGACGAAACCAGGGCCGGCCACGTCGACCTTTGAGAAAACCGGATTGCTTTCGAGCCGCGCCGCGACCGCCTCGCCCAGGGCTCGCGGGTTGCGTTTTTCCGCTTTCGCGGCGGCGAGCGCCCCGTTGCACTGGAACTGGGCGAGATCGGGCCTGTCGGAGGGACGCACGACGCCATAGGCCGCGTCGAGCCCCTCGTCCGCAAAGGCCTCGCCGACGATCGCGGAGAGGTTGTCGCAGAACGTCATTCGATCTCGGGGAATTTGAGGCTTTTGCCGGAACGGTTGAAGCGCGCCTGGTCGGGCGTCAGGGCGAGGCCGACCACCACCTCGAAGTTCGTCCCCGACGTCTTTTCGCCGGCGCGTGGGATAATGATCTTGTCGATTTCCTGGGAGACGCGCTCGACGCTGCTTTTCTTTCCGAAATCCACGGGGACCGTATATTCGGCCTTCTCGATGACCTCCAGATCCTTGCGCGTTACGGCGACGAAATACGTGAATTCGCGCTCCTCGCCGACACCCATGGGACCGCGCCCGAAAGCGAGGTCGATTTCCAAGCTGGCGTCGATCGGCCTGTCTGCGAAGTAGCGACAGGCGAGGTCGACATTGGTGATCTCGGCGGTGTAGGCGACGTTCTCGAGCGCCTGCTCATCGCCGTCGAACTCGACTGCGCGGGCCGCGTCGTCCAGAACGACGACGTTCGGACAGGGGGCGGGATTGCGCTTTCGCGCGGCCTTGGCGGTCTCCGAACTTTCGCATGCGGAAACGGTGATCGATGCGGCGAAAAGCGCAATCGCTAACGCTTTGTTCATGCAAGGAGACCCTTATATCATGCACACAGGATGGTTGCCGCAGGAACGTCAACGCACCGTCGCGCTCTCGCCCTGCTTCGTGCGCAAAAGGTCCTAAAGCGTCCGCTGCAAGCGCGCAACGCCTGTCGACCGGCGCGATCGCGCGACGGAGCAGCGACCGTCAGGAGCTGACCACCATGGATGCCGAGGTCACAACAGGAACGAGCAAACCCCGGTTGCGGATAAGGTTGGCTTCGCCGCGCGGCTTCTGCGCCGGCGTATCCCGCGCAATCGAAACGGTCGAGCGCGCCATCGAGAAATTCGGCGCTCCCGTCTATGTGCGCCACGAAATCGTCCACAACAGTCACGTCGTCAGACGCCTGGCGGCGATGGGGGCGGTGTTCGTCGACGAGGTTGAAGAGGCCCCGGCCGACCGACCGCTGGTTTTTTCCGCCCATGGCTCGCCGGCCTCCGCCTACGAGGATGCGAGGGCCCGCGGCATCGCCCTGATTGACGCGGCATGCCCGCTCGTTTTGAAGGTGCACGCCCAGGTGCGGCGCTTCATCGCCCAGGGGCGCCATGTTCTCGTCGTAGGCCACGCCGGCCACCCGGAAGTCGTCGGCGTTATGGGCCAGGGGCGCGCCTCCTCCTTCACGCTGGTCGAGAACATTGCGGCGGCGCGGGAAATCGCGCCTCCGGACGCGCCTCTCGCCTATGTCACGCAGACGACGCTCTCGGTCGACGACACGCGCGCGATCATCGACGTTCTGAGGGCGCGGTTTCCCGGCCTCGTAGGTCCGCGCAAGGACGATATCTGCTACGCCACGTCGAACCGCCAGTCGGCGGTCAAGGCGATCGCAGAAGGCGCGGACAGGATTTTCGTCGTCGGCTCGGCGACCTCCTCGAATTCCCAGCGCCTCGTGGACGTGGCGCGGGCGAACGGCGTCGCGGATGCGCGTCTGGTCGACGATCCCGAAGCGCTTGACCTCGCCGACGTCGCGCCGAATAACGTCGTCGGAGTGACCGCGGGCGCGTCGGCGCCGGAGGAGCTTGTGGAAATTCTGCTCGCGCGACTGGCTGAGAAGTTCGCGCTCGTCATCGAGACGGTCGAAGCGGCGCATGAAGACGTCTCATTCAAGGCGCCGCTGTTGCAGGCCGGCTGATCGCTTGGCCGTTTACACCCATGTGCCGCGCGCCGCGCTGGAGGCGTTCGTCGCCGACTACGACATCGGACGCCTGACGCGCCACGAGGGCGTGACTCAGGGCGTTGAAAACACCAACTATTTTATATTCACCGGTCGCGACCGCTACGTCCTGACGCTGTTCGAAAAGCGGGTCGACGAGCGGGATTTGCCGTTCTTCATGGATTTCATGGCGCACCTCGCCGCAAGGGGGCTCGCCGCACCCGTCCCGATCGCCGATGCGCAAGGCCGCGTCATCAAGAAGCTGTGCGACCGGCCGGCCGTGATCATCTCCTTTCTTGAGGGTCGCGGGCTCGAGGCGCCGACGGTCGAAGACTGCCGCCGGGCCGGGGCGCTGAACGCCCGCCTCCATCTCTACGCGCAAGGGTTCGAGGGTCGGCGCGCGAACGCTCTCGATCTTTCCGGCTGGCGGGCGCTCGCCGAGAAGTGCCGAGCGGAGGCCGACGGCTGCGCGCCCGGTCTCGCAGCGCTGATCGACGACGAGCTTGCGTTTCTCAACGACCGCTGGCCGCAGGCGCTGCCGCGCGGCGTCGTCCATGCGGATCTTTTCCCGGACAATGTGTTCTTCAAGGATGGGGAGGTGTCGGGCGTCATCGACTTTTACTTCGCCTGCCGGGAGGCCTTCTCCTACGACCTCGCTATCACGCTGAGCGCCTGGGCGGGCGAAGGCGGCTGGTCCGAGGAGAAAGCCCGCGCGTTGATCGAGGGTTATGAAACCGTCCGTACTTTGAACGACGAAGAACGCAGCGCCCTGCCGGTCCTGCTGCGCGGCGCGGCCCTGAGGTTTTTATTGACGCGGCTCCACGACTGGCTGCATCAGGTCGAAGGCGCGCAGGTCGCCGTAAAGGACCCCCTCGCCTATCGCGACCTCCTCGAGTTCCACCGCAGCCGCCGCGTCGCACTGTTCGGAGACTGAATAATGCTTGAGATTTACACGGACGGCGCCTGTTCGGGCAATCCGGGGCCCGGGGGCTGGGGCGTTTTCATCATTGAGGACGGTGAAACGCGCGAACTCTGCGGCGGCGAGGCGGAGACGACGAACAATCGCATGGAGATGACCGCGGCGATCGAGGCTCTGAGGGCGACGCGCGGCGCGGACGCGGTGCGTCTGCACACCGACTCCCAATACCTTAAAAACGGGATCACCCAGTGGATGGCGGGCTGGAAACGCAATGGCTGGAAGACCGCTTCGCGCCAGCCGGTGAAAAACCAGGATCTCTGGCGCGCCCTCGACGAGCAATGCGCGGGCCGCGTGATCGACTGGCGCTGGGTCAAGGGCCACGCCGGCGACTTCGGCAATGAACGCGCCGACGAACTCGCCCGGGCCGGCATGCCGCGTTGAGCGGGCGCTGTCGCCGTACTTCCGCGCCCGCTCCCTGACGGAACCGCGCCGATCCGCTCCGGTCGAGAGGCCGACTAACCGTTCCGACGGGTCACAGAGCGGGCGCTCGCCCCTGCGGGCAAGACATCGCCAAAGTGCTCGCACGCCAAAAATGATCGCGGTGCCAGCCACGAGGCCGGCCACAGCCCACCGCGCTAGTCCCGGCGCCGCCGCTAAAAGCTCGGACACTTGCTCCCAGGACGAAGCCAGCCGATCACCGGCGGCGTGTTTCGCGACATCGAGATCGCAAGGCGCGCCGCGGGGTCGCTTCAGAGTTGTCCAAGCATGTGCTCAGCGCTCGACACCTCGAAAGCGCCGGGCTCTTCGACATTGAGGGCCTTCACGACGCCATCCTCGACGACCATCGAAAAGCGCTGGGCGCGCTCGCCCATGCCGAAGCCGGTCCCGTCCATGGCGAGACCGAGCGCCCGCGCGAATTCACCATTGCCGTCGGCCATCATTTCGACAGCGCCGTCGGCGTTATGGGCCTTGCCCCAGGCGTCCATCACGAATGCGTCGTTCACGGACATGCAAACGATCCTGTCGACGCCCTTTGCCTTGAGTTCGCCCGCCTTTTCAACGAAACCCGGCAGGTGTTTGGCCGAACATGTCGGCGTGAACGCTCCGGGAACGGAGAAAACAGCGACCCGGCCCGCGCCAAGGACGTCGGCGGCGTCCGCCTTTTCCGGTCCGTTGACGGTCGCCATCATGATCGCTGCGCTCGGGATCTTGTCGCCTTCCGAAATCGCCATCGTCGTTCTCTCCTATTCGATGCAAACATTTGCCTCATACGCCGGACGGGCGAGCGCGTCCATGCGAAGAATTAATACGGCTGCAACGCGGCGTCGCTTGTCACTTCGACACGCAACGCTTAGCGTCGAAGCATGACCGACGCCCATCGACATTTCCTGACCGGCCAGGTGCTGATTGCAATGCCCAATATGGGCGATCCGCGCTTCGAACGCTCGCTTGTTCTGATTTGCAGCCACCGCGAGGATCACGCCATGGGCGTGATTGTGAACCGCCGCCTGCCGGATATGGCGATGGGCGAACTCGTCAGGCAGTTCGATATCGAAGTTGCGCCGACTCTCGACGACCAGCCGGTTTACTACGGCGGTCCGGTTCAGCAGGAGCGCGGACTGGTCCTGCACACGCTCGACTACATGTCGGAGAACACGCTGGTGGTGGCGGATAATCTCGGCATCACGGGCACGCGGGAGATACTCGTGGACGTCGCCGGGGCCGAGCCGGGCGCGCCGCCGCCCGATCGCTTCATGTTGGCGCTCGGCCACGCGGGCTGGTCCGCCGGCCAGCTTGAGGAAGAGATCCAGATGAACGCCTGGGCTCACGTGGAGGCGAGCGAGCGCCTTGTTTTCGGCGGCGGGGCCGACGACGCCTGGGGCGACGCGTTCAGGACCATCGGGGTGACCGCAGCGATGTTTTCGCGGGAGTGGTCCGCGCCGCGGGACGACGACGCGCCCGTCCATTAACGAGGCCGCTGCGCGCGTCAAAGCGCTCGGCTCATCGGGCGGGCTGGCGACGCGTCGCTCAACTTTCCTTGACGTGCCTATTTCCTTGACGTGCCTTCGTTGTTAACCACTTCACTCGCCCGAAGCCCCCCGAGCGGGGGTTTCCGACGCGTTTCAGGGCTCCGCGCAGCCGCGATATTCGCCCGATGGCGCAACCCGTCGAACCGTCGCGCTGACCCGTCGCGCTGACGATGGCTGGAAATGAGTGAGCCCCTGCCGTGCGCCGGTTTCGCCCGCGGCGAACCGCATCACGAGCCGAGGCCCCGATCAGCGAAGTTCCGTGCTCCAGAAATGCCGTCTGCCCGGACGTGTCGCAGCACCGGGACTCGCATGCGCGTCGTCTGCGGTCGCCGGCGCTCGGCTCGCCTGCGGCGGCGCGCCGTTTTTCGCCGGTTTCCCGGCGTCCGCCTTCGCGGCGGCGCCATTCACGCCGGTTTCGCGCGGCGGCTCGGACGCCGGCGCGGCGGCGCCCAGCGTCAGCGGCGCGCTCGGCGTTTTCGCCGCCGGTTCCGGCTCGCCGAAGGCGTATCCCTGCCCCAGCTTGCAGCCATGTTTCAGCGCGGCCTCTGCAAGCTTCTTCGTTGAGAGCCCCTCGGCGATGACCGTAAGTCCGAGATCGGACCCGAGGCCGGCGACGGCGGATACGATCTTGGAGGCCTCCCTGTCGGAGCCGAGCCGCTCGACGAAGGACTTGTCGACCTTGAGGTAATCGAATGAAAACTTCTGCAGATTGCTCAGCGAGGAAAAGCCCGAACCGAAGTCGTCGAAGGCGAGAGCCGCCCCGGCTGTCTTCAGGGCGCTGAAGATCTCCTTCGCCGCCTTGTCGTCGGAAACCGCCTCGGCTTCAGTGAGTTCGATGACGAGGGCTTTGGGCGGAAGCGCGTGGGCGTCGATTTCCGACCGCACCGCGTCGACAAAGCCGTCCGCGCGCATCTGGGCGTAGGAAACATTGAAAGCGACGAACAGGTCCTTTCGCTTTCGCGCCTTTAGTCTTTCCGCGAGAAATCGCGTCGACGCCTTGAGCATCATCGCGGCGAGCGCGTCGCCCGCTCCTTCGCCTTCGGCCGCCGAGACAATTTCCTCCGTTGAAAGATCTTTAAGCTCAGGAGCATCCGCCCTCGCACGCAAAAGCGCCTCATATCCGCGCACGGATTGATCGGACAACGAAACGATCGGCTGGAACGCCGCCTCGAGCCGACCTTCGTCAAGCGCCTTCGCCACGTGGCCTTTGCCCGCGCGGTCCTGGCCGGAGGGCGCATCGGCGGAAGTCTGCGCAGCGCCTGAAGGGGCCGCTCTCCCGCCGGGCTCCGTCTTTGCGCTGCGGGCGCTTCGCTTTTCGCCGCCGCCTCTGGAAAGCGACGCGGTCGCCGGATCATCGGATACCTGCGACGCGGATTGCCCCACCGATCGATCGGTGTCGACGGGCGCGTAGGCCGCCGCGCCGACGGCGTCCGTGCGCGCGGCCGGCGACGCCGCGTCCCACAGTTTCGGCGAGGCGTCAGGGGCGGGCTCGGCGAAGACGACGAGGCGTTCGAGCTCCCCGCGATCGTCGACAGCGCGGGCGCCCCGCAGGCGCACGAAGTTCTCATTGCGCAGCTTCACGGTCACGTCGAAGGCGCCGTCGCCTTCGTGGCGGCCGAAAACGACGTGTTCAAATCGAGCCCGTTCGCTTGGATGAATAAAGTCGCGCAGACGTCGCGGCGTCACGCGCACGACTTCATCGGCGTCGAAAAGCGCGGCGAAGGAGCCCGTCTGGTGCGAGTTCGTGTCGGACCAGTCCCAGACCGCGACGCCGGCGTAATCGAGCACCTGCGCCAGCTGGTTCTCAGATACGAGCATCTTTTGCTCTTCGTTCGGCCCCGATGGCGAGTCGTCACGCCCCGCATAAGACGGCGCGGCCTGATAAGCCGCAGCCGCAAGCACGCCCTGACCGGCGTCTCGCCGTCCTCCTTCGGTCAAAGTCACGAGGCTTGCGGCGAGAACGCCGAAGGTGAAAAGAGCGTGGGGCGTCATCGAGACGACGGGACCGGCGAGGTCGCCCGTGAAAGGCGCCGCCGCAGCGAGGGCGATACCAGGCAACAGAAGGCGCGCGCCGTGATCGCCGCGCAGCGACTGCAGAAGAGCGAGCAGACCGGCGAACCCGGCGACGCCGATCAACGCCCTGATCATCAACGCATCCGCATCGACCCGGCCGAGAAAATTGATCGCGCCGAGCCCGGCCATGGTCAGCGCGCCGGCGAACATCAGTCCGCCGAGAAGCGGGCTGCGCCTCGCCGCGCGCACGGTCGAAGACAGGTAGATCAGGACGCTCGCGCCGAACAGCCCATGGAGAAAAACGACGATTTTCTCGTTTCCGATCGACAGCAGGCCCAGCCAGTTGAATTCAAGCGCGGCGGCCACGACGACCATCAAAAGCGCGCAGACGGCGGCGGCGCTGCGCCGGAAAACAGCGAACCCAGCAAGAAACGCCAGAGCGATGATGAATGCGCCGCCGATGGCGCCGCGAACAAGATCGCCGGACTGTGCGGCGGTCTCGCCCGCAAACGCGGCGTTGACGCCGGAAACCGCTCCTGCGCCCCACAAGAGTTCAGAAACCATTACTTCCCACCTGCCCGCTCAGCTTTTCGTCCGGCAATCTTTGCGGGAAATCTACGCCCGCGAAAGCGCCGACCGCGCCTGCAACGCTTATAGGGCACTTGTGCGACGCTGTGAACGTCGAACCCTTCCGATTTCGCCATATTCATAAAATCTCAACAGGCGCGGCTCGCCGCAACCCGAGGCGATGCAATTCTGTTGCCGCGGCGCGGGACCTATCAGCCGTCGCGCGCAAACCAGTCCCCGGCCGTTATGGCGAAAATTAGGTGGTCGCGCCATGCGCCGTTGATATGGAGATAGTCGCGCGCAAGCCCTTCTTCGGCGAAACCGATCGACTGCAGCAGCCGAAGCGACGGCGTGTTTCCGGGCTGACAGGCCGCCTCGATGCGGTTAAGCGACATGCGCCGAAAGGCGAAATCGAGAATTGCGACAACCCCGTCGCGCGCATAGCCCCGCCGCGTGTGGGCGAGGCCTGTCCAGTAGCCGAGCGAGCCCGACTGCGAGGAGCCGCGCACGATGTTCATCAGCGTGACGCCGCCGACGAGGGCGTCGTCGGCTGCGCGAAACGAAAAATAGGGCGCGGCCGAACCGCGCCGGATCGCTCTGGCGTAACCGCGCACGCGCTCCTTGAAAGCCGTCAGCGTGGCGTCCGCCTCGGTCCAGTCCGGCTCCCATCGCGTAAGGTGCGCGCGGCTCGCCTCGCGCAGGTCCCGCCACATCGCGTAGTGGCCGATTTTGGGCGTGCGCAAGATGATTTCCCCGCGCTGCAGATCCGGCGATGCGTCGGCCGGTTGCGAAAAGTCAATCAGG
>CAZBOC010000130.1:0-8351 GCA_964493225.1 uncultured Caulobacterales bacterium
AATTCGCATTGTCGCCATTCGCCATCGGTTTGTACCGGGAGGGATCCTCGCCGCCTTCGCCGGAGACCGATTTCGCGCCAATGCGGTTCATGGCGATGTTGAGGGCTCCATGGGCTTCCTGGCTGAGCGCGCCGAGGGACATGCCGGGCGTGACGAAACGCTGGCGGATGGCGTTGATCGACTCCACCTCTTCGGCGGCGACGGGCGCGCCGAGCGGGTTCATGGCGAGCAACTCGCGCAACTGGACGGGCGCGCCGGCTTTCAGCGCCGCCGAGTAACGTTTGTAGGCGGCGTAATCGCTTTCTCGAACAGCCGTCTGCAGATCGGATATCAGGCGCGCCTCGAGGGCGTGGCGCTCCTCATTGGCGCGATAGCGGTAAAAGCCGCCGATCGGCAGGACGGGGGCCGCCTCGCGAAAGCCGCGGGCGTGCAGTATCGCGGTCTTATTCTCGAGACCGGCGAGCCCGATCCCGGAAATCCGCGACGGGGCGCCCGGGAAGAACTCCTCCACCATGGCGCGCGACAGGCCGAGGGCGTCGAAATTGCATCCTCCGCGGTAGGAGGAAATCACCGAGATCCCGGCCTTGGACAGAATCTTCAAAAGTCCCGCCTCGATCGCGGCCTTGTAATTCATGATGCACTCGCCGAGAGAGCGCGCGCCGAAAAGACCGCGCCCATGGGCGCGCGCCACCGCCTCGCAGGCGAGATAGGGATTGACGACCGTCGCCCCCACCCCGACGAGAACCGCCACGTAATGGGCGTCCATCGCTTCGGCGCTGCGCACCGTGATCGAACAATATGAGCGCAGTCCCTCGCCGAGGAGGCGCCGGTGGACGCCGCCGGCGGCGAGGATCATGGGCGCGGCGATGCGTCCGGGACCCTGGTTCTCATCGGTCAGGATAACGTGCTGGGCCCCGTCCCGGACGGCGTTCGCGGCCTCCAGGCGGATGCGGTCGAGACAAGCGCCGAGGCGCTCGCCGGCGACGGCCGGGCCCTCGGACGCCTTTGGATAGGTGCAGTCGATCACCGCCGCGCCCGCGCCGACATGGTCCAGGAAACGCGCATACATCCCATTCGACAAAAACGGGCTTTCCAGGATGAAAACGTCCGTCTGCGTTTCGTCCGAAACGAGGATGTTGCCGAGATTTTTGAACCGCGTCTTGAGGCTCATCACCCGCTCTTCCCGCAGGGGATCGATCGGCGGATTCGTCACCTGAGAGAACTTCTGACGGAAATAATGCGAAAGCGGACGGTATTTTTCCGAGAGCACGGCGAGCGGGGTGTCGTCGCCCATCGAGCCGACCGCCTCCTTGCCGGTCTCGGCCATGGGCCGGAGGACGAGGTCGAGATCCTCGCTCGTATGGCCCGCAGCGGTCAGGCGGCGCTGGGCGTCCTCGCTGGAGAACAGGCGAGGCTCGGGACCGGGGCCGATCTCCTTCTCGAGTTCGACGATATTGCCGAGCCATTCCTTGTACGGATGACGGGTGGAGAGCCAGTCGAGAATCTCCACCGGCGAATAGAGTTTCTTTTCCTTGACGTCGAAGGCGATCATCTGGCCGGCCTCCAAGGCGCCGCGCCTGACGACGGGCTTTTCGCCGAGAGGGCACATGCCGGTCTCGGAGCCGATCGCGAGAATATCATCCTCCGTCACCGCGTAGCGCATGGGCCGGAGACCGTTGCGGTCGAGCCCCGCCACCGCCCAGCGACCGTCAAAAGCCGCGACCGCGGCCGGACCGTCCCAGGGTTCCATCACGGCGTTGCAATAGGCGTAAAGCGCCTGGTGCGCCGGCGGCATCAGCGCGGAGCGTTTCGACCAGGCCTCGGGCATCAGGAGGCACTTCGCCATCGGCCCGGAACGGCCCGCGCGCACGAGAACCTCGAACACCTGATCAAGGGCGGCGGAATCCGACGAGCCCGGCTGGACCACCGGCTTGATGTCGTCCTCCGCGTCGCCGAAGAGTTCGGACGCCATGGGGATTTCATGGGCCTGCATCCAGTTGATGTTGCCGCGGATCGTGTTGATCTCGCCATTATGGGCGAGAAGCCGGAAAGGCTGGGCGAGACGCCATTCAGGGAAGGTGTTCGTCGAATAGCGTTGATGGAAGATCGCGATGCGCGAGACAAAGCGCGGATCGACAAGATCCGGGTAAAAACGATCCACGTCCTCGGCGAGGAACATTCCCTTGTAAATGACGTCGGTGCTCGAAAGCGAGCAAACGTAAAAGCCCGGCAGGCTGGCCGCTGCGACGCGCTTTTCAATCCGGCGGCGGACGAGATAGAGCGCGCGCTCGAGCGCTTCGCTGTCGCGGCCGCGCGGATCGTGGAACAGGACCTGCTCGACCTCCGGGCGCGTCGCATTGGCCTTGACGCCCAGAACGGCCGCCTCGACCGGCACCTGGCGCCAACCGTAAAGCTGGAAGCCTGCGCGCATGATTTCGCTCTCGACGATCGCGCGGGCGGCGTCCTGGGCGGAAAAATCCGTACGCGGCAGGAATATCTGGCCGACGCAGACATCGCTCCTGTCAGCCTCGTGGCCGGTGCGCTTCACGAAGCTGCGGAACATCTCCTGGGGCACGTTGAGGCGCAGGCCCGCGCCGTCGCCGGTGCGGCCGTCGGCGTCGACGGCGCCGCGGTGCCAGACCGCTTTCAGGGACTGGATCGCCATGTCGACGATTTCCCGGCGCGGCGCGCCGTCGAGGGCGGCGATGAGCCCGACGCCGCAGGCCTCGTGTTCTTCGGCGGGGTCGTAAAGCCCCTTCGCGCTCGCGCGCGCGCGCGGATCGGGGTGTTGATTGAAGTTCAGCATGGGAACGGACCGGTTTCGCAATTGGCGCCAGCCGCTAATCCGCGGCGACGAGGCTTGGCTCGCCCGACCTCGGCGCGACGAGCTTGAGCTGCTCGGCGGCTGCGGCGGCGGCGACGCGCCCGTCCCGGATCGCCCAGACGACGAGGGAGGCGCCGCGCACGATGTCGCCGGCGGCGTAGACGCCCTTCAGCGAGGTCTCCAGCGTCGCAGGATCGACGCTGAGCGTCCCGCGGCGGGTGACCTTGAGCGAGGGCTCGCCGAACAGGCCGGCGGCGTCCTCCGGCTCGAAGCCGAGCGCCTTGACGACGAGATCCGCCTCTGTCTCGACGTCGGCGCCCTCGATGATCTCGGGCGCCTGACGGCCGGATGCGTCCGGCGCTCCGAGGCGCATTTTCTGGACCCGCACGGCGCCGGCGGCCACCGCGACCGGCGCCGAGAGCCATTCGAAGCGGACCCCTTCTTCGATGGCGTTGGCGACCTCGCGGTCGGAGCCCGGCATGTTCGCCCGATCCCGCCGGTAAAGACAGGTCACGCTCGCCGCCCCCTGGCGCGTCGCCGTCCTGACGCAGTCCATCGCGGTGTCGCCGCCGCCGATGACCACCACGCGCTTGCCGGCGGCGTTGAGCGTACCGTCCTCGAAAGCGGGGACGGCGTCGCCAAGCCCTGTTCGATTGGAAGCCGTAAGGTAATCGAGCGCCGCCACGACCTGCGGCTCGCCGGCGCCGGCGCAGGATAGCTCGCGCGGTTTGTAGACGCCGACGGCGATCAGGACAGCGTCGTGGCGCGCGCGCAACGTCGCAAGGCTCGCATCGCCATGCGCGCCCAGCTCATAATTCAGCCGAAACGCGACGCCCGCCGCTTTCAGCCGTTCCACGCGCTTCTCGACGATGGACTTGTCGAGCTTGAAATTGGGGATGCCGTAGATCATCAGGCCCCCTGCTCGGTCGTAGCGATCATAGATCACGACCTTGAAGCCTTCCTTGCGCAATTCCTCCGCGGCGGCGAGACCGGCGGGGCCGGCGCCGACGACGCCGACCGTCTCGGCGCGCTCCTCGCGCGGCTCGATCGGACGGACCCAGCCTTTCTCCCAGGCGGTGTCGGTGATGTAGGCCTCCACGGCGCCGATGGTCACTGTTCCGTGGCCCGACTGTTCGATCACGCAGGATCCCTCGCAGAGCCGGTCCTGCGGGCAGATCCGCCCGCAGACCTCGGGCATGGTGTTGGTGGCGGAGGAGACCGCATAGGCTTCCTCAAGGCGACCCTCGGCGACGAGACGCAGCCAGTCGGGGATGTTGTTTCCAAGCGGGCAATGGATCTGGCAGAAGGGCACGCCGCATTGCGAACAGCGCGCGGACTGCTCGGCGGCGCGCTCTTCGGAAAAACGCGCATAGATCTCCGCAAAATCTCGCGCGCGCTCGTCCGCAGGCCGCTTTTCCGGCGTGCGGCGCGCGCGCGTTACGAATTTGAGCATCTCATCGGACATTGAACGATGGTCTTTCCTGTCTGCGGCCGGCTGCGGCGGAGCAAGTCCCGCGCGCCGGCCCGGTCGGGTTTGGCGCGCCTTGCGATCGCCGCGTCCCCGCCGCGCGTTCGTTGAGGCCTGGGCCGAGCGCGAGGCCATTAAGTAGCCCGGCGCGGCCCTTTGGACAAGACGGATTGGCAAAAGCCGCCAAATTGGCGCATCATATTCGCGGAAAATGCCAAGTCAGGGCAGAATATTGCTCGACTGCGAGGATCGCCTACTGGAGGCCGCGATAGGCGTGGGGCAGATCGCCGCGGGAGAGATCGCGGTAACGGTCGCGCAGCCGGGTCTGGCGGTTTTCAAGCGATGTGTTCTCGCCGTCGATCATGACCGCCGCGGGCCGGGATGTGACTTCCAGCGGATCGCCGTCCCAGATGACGATGTCGGCGACCTTGCCGACCTCGAGCGATCCGTAGCGGTCGGCGACGCCGAGCATGCGCGCGGGGTTGATCGTCAGCGCCGCGAGGGCGGCGTCACGCGACATGCCGTTCGCGGCCGCATTGCCGGCGAGCTGCGGCAGCGCGCGCAGGTTATGCGCACCGAAACCGGGAGGGTTGTAGAACGCGACGGTCACGCCCGCGTCGGAGACGCGCGCGGCGTTGGCGAGCGTCGCCCCCAGATCCTCGAACTGTCCGGGCAGATTGTAGAGCGGATCGAGGATCACGCCGATTTCCGCCCGGGCGAGATCCCCGGCGACGCGCCAGGCTTCCGAGCCGCCGACGATCACGACCCGAAGCCCGTAATCGTTCTTCAGGCGTATCAGGTTGAGGATGTCCGGCGCGCGGTTGAGGTGGACGAAGAGCGGCTGACGGCCGGAGACGACGGGCGCGAGCGCCTCGAGATCGGAGAAGGAAAAGCGCTCGTCGCGCGTGCGGCGATAGTATTCGCGCGGATTGGCGGCGTAGACGCGCGCCTCGTCGAGCGTGTCGCGCAGCATCGCCCAGGCCCCCATCCGGGTGTCGCCGGCGCGCCGCGCGCCCGCGTAGCCCATCATGACGATCTGGGCGGCGCTGCGCCTGGTGATGGAATCCGGCTCGCCGGAAAGGTCGATCAGCGCCGCGCGGCCCGCGAACATGCCGCCTCCGGCCTGGGGCGCGGCGAGGGCGCGCGTCACGCCCCCGGCCCGGTTCACCGCGATGAGCGTCGTCGAGGGATTGATCGCGTCCGCCGCGTCAAGGGCTGCGCCAAGGGGAAAGTCGCCCTCTGGTCCGGCGTCGTTCGCCTCGGCGGCGGCCCCGACTTCGACGAGACCGATCGAGGAATAGGGCGCGATGAGCCCCGGCGTGACGATGCGGCCCTCGGCGTCGATTTCGTCCGCGCCGGCCGGCGCTTCAAGGTCGACGCCGATCGCGGCGATCGCCCCGTTTCGAATGAGAACGTCGCCGCCCTCGATCACGCCGGCGCCCGCCATGGTGTGGATCTCAGCGGCGTTGCGGATGACAAGGCCCTGCGCCGCCGCCGGTCCCGCGACAATGGCGGCGATGGCCGCGGCGAGCAGAATGCGAAGCGATTTCATTGGCCGGCTCCTCCGGTGAATTCGTTATCCAGCTGACCGATTTCGAAATCGGTGCGCGGCGAGCGCGCGGGGTCGGCGCGATCGTACATCAGCGCGCCGTCGATGAAGACCTTCTCGGCCCGGGCGTAGACCGAAAAAGGATTGTCGGACCAGAGAACGACGTCGGCGGCCTTGCCCGCCTCCAGCGATCCCGTCTTGTCTGCGATACCCATGGCCTTGGCCGCATTCGCCGTGATCCAGGCGATCGCCTCGGCCTCGGTGATGGCGACGCCGGCCCGCCGCCCGGACGCCATGGCCTTGGCCGCCTCCTGGTTCAGGCGCTGGATCCCGATGTCGCTGTCCGAATGCACAATGGCGCAGCCGCCGGGCTGCGCATGGACGAACGCAGCGTTCTCGGTAATCGCATCATAGGCTTCCAGCTTGAAGCCCCACCAGTCGGCCCAGACCGCCGCGCATACGTCGTTTTCGGCGAGGTGATCGGCGATCTTGTACGCCTCGATCGCATGGTGGAACGACGCGATTTGATAGCCGAACTCCTCGGCCATATCGAGGACCTGGACCATCTCGTCGCCGCGATAGCAGTGCATGTTGACGAGGATGTCGCCGTTCAGGACGCCGGCGAGGGTTTCGAGCTTCAGATCGCGTTTCGGGGGCTTGGCGTCGGCGGCCTCTTCTCCGCCGGCTTCGACGCTGTCCCGGTAACTCTCCCATTTCTCCCTGTATTCCGTCGCGTCGATCCAGGCGCTGCGATAGCCGGAAAAGTTCGCCATGCGCGTCGCGGGGCCGCGATCCTCGTAGACGCGCTTCGGGTTCTCCCCGCAGGCCATTTTGAGGCCGTAGGGGGCCCCGGGAAACTTCATCCCCTGCACCGTCCGCGAGGGCACGTTCTTCAGGACCACGGAGCGGCCGCCGAACAGGTTGGCCGAGCCCGGCAGGATCTGCAGCGTGGTCACGCCGCCGGCCAGCGCCCGGGTGAAGCCCGGATCATGCGGCCATACCGAGTGCTCGGCCCAGACCTCGGCCGTGTTGGGGCTCGTCGCCTCGTTGCCGTCGGACGTCGAGGCGATTTTCGGGGAGGGATAGACGCCGAGATGAGAGTGTATGTCGATGATCCCCGGCGTCACCCATTCGCCCTCGGCGTCGATGACGACCGCGCCGTCGGGGGCCGTCACCTCGCCGGCGGCGCCGATCGCCGAAATCTCGCCCTGTTCTATCAACAAGGCCCCTTCGTCGATGCGCTCGCCCGTCCCCGTCAGGATTGTCGCGTTTGCGATCACGGTCGGGCGGCCGGGATAAGGCTCGTAGGTCGATGGATAGGGGTCGGCGGGCGGGCGAACCGGCGTCGCGGGCGGGCGCGGCGGCGACGCCCGTTCCGCATCCGTTGGCGCGGACGCTTCTTCCGCATTGTCTTGCGAGGGCGCGTCCTCAGACTGGAGCGCCGGCTGCGCGCTGCGGTTCTGCGCGATCGTTCCCGTCGCCCCCTCGCCGCCGCAGGCGGATGCAATCGCGCCGGCGGCGCAGATCCACAAAACCCTTTTCATGTTGAAAAAACCTCCAGTTCGGCCCGTCCCGTCAGCGCTGCGCGCATATAACCGTCATCAACCTAGCCCATTTATCGAGGAGGAGAAGCGTCGCGTTCACAAAGGTTGCAAGACCGTTGCGAACGCCGCGTTCCGGATTAGGAAGGGTCGAGCCGACAGGGAAAGATGCGACCATGACGAAACTGACGCGCCGCGCGGCGCTTTCCAGAGGACTGACGGCGGGCCTTGCATCGGGGCTCGGCGCGGCGTCTTGCGCGGTCTCCCCGAAGATGACCCCCTACACGGCTCTGTCGGCCCGCGGCGACGAGGTCTACCGCCACGGCGTCGCCAGCGGCGATCCGGACGGGACCTCCGTCGTCATCTGGACGCGCGTGACGCCGCCCGCGCCCGCGAACGGGGCCTATCCCGCGACATCGCTCACCGGGAGCTGGGAGGTCAGCGCCGACGAGGCCTTCACGGCCGTCAGGGCGCGCGGCGCGTTCGTTACGTCCGACGCGCGAGACTGGACGGTCAAGGCCGTCGCCAGCGGGCTTGAGCCGGGTCGGTCCTATTTCTACCGCTTCTCGACCGGCGGCGCCGCATCGCCCGTCGGCCGCACGCGGACCTTGCCGGCGGGCGCTGTCGACGCCGCGCGTTTCGCCATTGTGTCGTGCTCGAACTATCCGTTCGGTTTTTTCAACGTCTATGACCAGATCGCCCGCCGCGACGACCTTGAGGCCGTAATCCACCTCGGCGACTACATCTATGAGTACGGGCCGGACGGCTATGGCGGGGAGGTCGGCGAACGCCTCGGCCGGTCGCACAGCCCCGCCCGCGAGATCGTCAGCCTCGCCGAGTATCGCGCGCGCCACGCGCAGTACAAGGCGGACCCCTCCTCGCAGGCGATGCACGCCGCCCATCCGCTGATCGCTATCTGGGACGACCATGAGACCACGAACAATTCGTGGAAGGACGGCGCCCAGAACC
>CAZBOC010000131.1:0-8341 GCA_964493225.1 uncultured Caulobacterales bacterium
GGCTCCACCGTCTCGACCGAGACCCGATCGGGACCGAGACGGCTGACGAAGACCGTCGCCGGAACCTGCGCCTCGACGCCGTGGACGTCGAGGGTCAGGTCGACGGTTTGCGGCCGGCGTTCCCCGTCGTCGAGCGCCGCCAGCTCGCCGAGGTCGATCTGCGTCGAGACCGTGGCGGTCGGGTGCTCGCCGGTTTCGAACAAGACCTTGCGCATGCGCTCGTTGCGGATGTCGACATTGGTCTCCACGCTGTCGAGATTGATGCTGATCCGGGCCGCGCCGCCGGCGTCCACGGCGCCTTCGATGTCGCGGAAATAGTGGTTCTCCGCCGCGTCCCCGGCCTTGATCGACACGAAAGAAATCCGCGAATCCCCGGCCGCCAGGCGCCATGCCGTCGACGCCCGCTCTGCGTCGCTTTCGGCCTCGCTCGCCGCGGCCGGCGCGGGCGCCGCCTCGCCCGCCCTCGCGTCCCCTTGCGCCTGACCGCAGGCCGGCAGCCCGATGCAAACGAGCGTCAGCAATAAACGATGAAATCTTGAGCGCATGGAAGTCTCTCCCTCGTGTGGGTCGTACGGGCGCGGCGACGTTCGCTGTGGAGAGGTGAGTTTATCGGTGATCGGGGCCGGCGTCGATGACCGCCCGCGCCGCACCCTTTCACCTCGCAGAAAGCGCCCGCGTTCGCAAGCGCGGGACCGGCGGTCGCGGGATGCGGCGGAGGATGTGCGCGGCGAAGGGGGCCGGCGTGCGGCTAGAGGACATCCTCGTCCATGCCGAGGAGGCCGGTGATGCGCGCGATGCGGGGATTGCCGTCCCAGTCCCAGTAACGCAGGACGGCCCTTGCAAAATCGCGCGCCATGGAATCGAAAATCCCGAGCAGATCCTCGGCGCGCTCCGGCGTCATCTGCTCGTCATTGCTGTCGCGGTACTGAAGAAACTCGAAAAACTCCGAGCGCGGAACGCCGAGGCTCTTGCACAGAACCGCGTAGGGCTCCCCGCTCGGCTCGCGCAGGATGCGCGCGGCGAGCTCGCGCGAGACCCCGGCGATCATGCCGATGGCGTCGACGACCTCAGCCGCCGGGTTGCGGCGCGCGACATTGAGCGTCTTCTTGACGACGTCCATGGCGACCGGCTCGCCGTTCAGACCGCGCGGCCGGTGTCGCCGATCCATCATCACCAGGATCTCCTTGACCAGGGGGTCGGGGTTCTGCTCGCGGAAGACGATCGGATAAAGGTCCTGGAGCGCGTCCTGGATCGTCGCGCGGTCGACGGAGAAACGCGCGAGGATGCGGCGGCGGCGTTCGGGCTCGACCCACCAGAACATCATGAAGCCGTGGGCGGGCTCGAGTTCGCGACGACGCAGCAGAAGGCCCTGGAGCTCGACGTCGTTCACCGATCGCGCCACGAGGAGCTCGATCGCGTTCGGCGACAGCGTGAATTCCTCCCGCCGCAGCAAGAGGCGCGCGACCTCGGGCTCGCCCGCCTCGACCAGCGCCTCGGCGACGCACGCCGTCAGGTCGAGCCGTCCGGCGATCAGCATCCGGTGCGTCAACGTTCCCGCGCGCGCGGCCTCGAGGAGCAGGGCCTCCGACAGCGCTTCGGCCCCCTCCAGCACCGGCCCGGCCACGCCCGCCTCGTCAAGAAGCAGCATGCGCAACAACGCCGGCGGACACTCCTGAACGCGCGCGACGCGGGTCGCGATTTCCGTCCTGAGCGCCGGCTCAACCTTGCCGACGACCTGCAGCAGCACATCAGCCGCGACGGCGCGCTGGTTCGAGGAGATCCGGCCGGCCGGCAAGACGACGATGTCGGAAAGCTTGCGCACCAGTAGAATTCTCGCGGCCGAAGCGGCCTGGGCGGCCTCGACTCCTGCGTGTTCGCTCGCCGCCTCGATCGCAAGCTCCAGCGCGCCTTCGAGGGAGGGAGACAGAATGTCGCCCTCGCCCGCGATATTTTCCGGCTTGCCTGGTTCCGTCGTCGCCATCGAGTGTCCGCCGCTTGCGTCAGGAGTTGAGAGATTGTTGTAGGCGCAACACCGTTAACGATGGATTGCGTGCGCCGGGCGGATTTTCATGGCGATGCGCGACCGCGGCCTGCTATAGGGGCATGGCAGTCAACTCCCGGGGTGTCTCGTGCGTTTCTTCCTCAAAGGATTTCTCCCGTCGGCGATCGCGGTCTCGACCGGCCTCGCCCTCTCCGCTTGCGCCAGCTCCGCCCAGCTGCTCGCGGAAGAGCCGAGCTACCAGGCCGGCTACGGCGACGGCTGCGCGACCGCCATCGAGGAGGACAAGAGCTTCTCGAGGAAAAAGACCCGAGACGCCTACCTCTTTGAAAACGACAAGGCCTACCGGGCCGGCTGGCGCCAGGGTTATCTCGCCTGCGGCGAACGCAACGCAGAGAATGAAACGGACGGCGGGCTGATCCTCGGCCAGGACAACGAGTACTGATCCGCCGCCGGCGTCAGCCGAACAGCGCTTCGCAACCCGATCCGGCGATCAATCCGTCGACGGTCCTTCTCGCCGCGTCCTCGAGGCCCGCGTAACGCGCGCGCAGGGCGGCGAGGCATTTCGCCTGGTAGTGAAAGGTCGGCTGCGTCCAGGCCCGTCCGTCGATTTCGGTGTCGAAACGCTCGGCACCGGACGCGGCGGCCGCCGCGTTGGCCAGGAGGAACGGCGCGTAGACGCGGCCGATCTCCGCCAGAAGCGGCGCCAGCGCGTCGCCCGCTTCATCGGCCGCGAACCAGTCATCGTCGGACGGCTTCAGACCGGAGAGATCTTCGACCCGGTCGAGCCAGGCGCGCAGGCGCGGGCTGCGCGCCGCCATCACCTCCGCCGAGGTCGGCTCGACGGTCCCGAGCTGCAGCAATTGTCCGTAGAGAGCGAAATCCGCCGAAGACGGCCGCGCGCCCAGGACGTGACCCTTTCGCTGAACGAGCGCGTCGAGGATGTCGACGAGGCGGCGATAGCTCGCCTCGATGGTCTCGGCCGTGGTCTCGTTGGAGCCGACTACGTAAAGCCTGTCGATCTGGCGCCGGGAGAAGCGCTGCGCCATGGCGGTCGCCTCGGCTTCAGGCGCCGTCGGCATGAGCCAGTAGACGAGGAGGGGTCCTGCGTTCTCCGCGTCGCGCTCAAAGGCCCAGCGATAATGGAACATCGCCTTCGTGACCCATTCGTCCGCATAGTCCTCGATCAGATCGTTGAGAAAGGCGAGCGCGGGATCGTTCGGGATGACCGAGCGGGCGCCGCGCATCGCCTCCAGCCGGCGGATGATCGGCGTCGTGTCGACCGCCGCCTCGCGCGCGCCGTCCTCGCCGCGGAAATAGACCGTCGGCAGCAGCGCGACTTTCGGCGCGGGATAGCCCTCGGGTGGCGCGGGATAACTCGCCCAGAGGATCGCATGAGGAATCCGCCGATAACGAAGCAGCGCCAGCAGCTTGCGCGTGTAGGGCGAGCCCTGCGCGCCCATGAGCTCGAGCGGTTCATCCAGTGCGGTCATGGCCGAACGCTCCCAATCTTGTGGTGAAGAGTCTGTCTTGCGGTGAGGAGCCTGCCGCCGGACGCCTCAGGGCGTCAACAACGCGCCCCAGCGCGGCCTCGCGCCGCTCACCGAAAGGCGATCGCCTTCGCCGCCGCGTGCGCGCTCGCCCAGGCCCATTGGAAATTGTAGCCGCCGAGCCAGCCCGTCACGTCGACGCATTCGCCGATGAAGAAGAGCCCCGGCACGGTGCGGCTTTCCATGGTCTTCGACGAAAGCGCGCCGGTCGCAACGCCGCCGGCCGTCACCTCCGCCGTGCGCCAGCCCTCCGTACCCGATGGAAATAGCCGCCAGGCGCCGAGACGCGCGCCGGCTCGCTCAAGAACTGCATTCGGAACGTCGGCGAGGCGACGGCCGGCCCAGTCGTTCGGAGCAAGGCCTCTCGCGAAGAAATATTCGGCGAGGCGTTTGGGAAACCGCGCCTCGAGCGCGCGCGCCAGCGTCAGCTTCGGGTCTTCCGCTTTCAGCGTCTTCAGGACGTCGCCGCCGTCGGCGCCCGGAAAGAAATCGATCGCAACCGCCTCGCCGTCGCGCCAATAGGAGGAGGCCTGCAGGATCGCCGGGCCCGAAAGCCCGCGATGGGTGAAAAGCATCGCCTCGCGGAATTCACCCGCCCCGGCGGAGGTTCGGACCGGCGCGGCGACGCCGGCGAGCGCGGCGAAGTCTTCTTTTTCGGGCTCTGCAAAGACGAAGGGGACAAGCGCGGGGCGCGGGTCGACAATCTCGTGGCCGAAGCGCCGCGCGAGATCATAGGCGAAGCCCGTCGCCCCCATTTTCGGGATGGAAAGGCCGCCGGTCGCGACGACGAGATGATCCGCCTCGAACGTTTCGCCGTCTGTTGCAATGCGAAACCCGGCGCGCCCATGGGCGACGTCGGTCACTTTCGCGCCAAGGGAAACCGCCCCTCCCGTCGCAGCGATATCATTCATCAGCATCTTGACGACGGCGCCGGAGCGCTCGTCGCAGAAAAGCTGGCCAAGGGTCTTTTCATGCCAGTGGAGCCGATGGCTTTTCATCAGCTCAAGGAAGTCTTCCGGCGTGTAGCGCGCGAGGGCGGACTTGGCGAAATGCGGATTTTCGGAGAGAAACCGCGCCGGCTCGGTATGGATGTTCGTGAAGTTGCAGCGCCCGCCGCCGGAGATCCGGATCTTCTCGCCAGGTTTGGCGGCGTGGTCGACAACCGCGGCCCGCTTGCCGCTGCGGCCAAGCTCGCCCGCGCAGAAAAGCCCCGCGGCGCCGGCCCCGATGATCAGCACATCAATCTTCTCCCCGGACGCCATGGGGTCTGCGCCCTAGAGCCGCGCGCGGGCGAGGTCGAGCACGGCGCCTTCGACCCCGTCGGGCGCGCCCTCGATCCGCCAGGCCGCGTAGAGGACCGCGAGGAAAACGAACGCGCCGGCCGCGATGTCGACCCCGACCCGCATGGCGAGCGGCGCGGCGGCGATCCATTCGAATTCCGGGCGCACAAGGAGGAAATAGGCTGTCATGGCGAGTGCGGCGGCGAGACTGCGCCGCGCGGCCCACAGGGGCTCGATGAAGGCGCCGCCGCTCAACCGCGCGTAGAGCGCCATGTTCAAGAACGCATGCAACACCGCCGTCGCGGCCGCGGCCGAGGCCGCGCCGATGAGCCCGTGAGCGATCGTCGCCCAGATGACGATCGGCGTGCGGATCACGAAATAGGCGAGTTCGCGCAGGAAGACGAGCCGCGTCCTGTCATGCGCCATCGCGTAATATTGCGTCGCCAGAAAGAGCGTCTGCACGCCGAGGGCGGGCGCGAGAATCCGGATCACCGGGGCGGCCTCGGACCATTTGCCGCCAAGGAGCAGCGCGACGAGATCCTCGGCGACGAAGGAGAAGCCGACGGCCGCTGGGAGCGCGATGACGCCCAGCGCCTCCACGCCCTGCAGATAGGCGCGGCGCATCTCGCCGTGCCGTCCTTCGAGCGCTGAAAAGCCGGGGTAGATCGCGCGCGCGATCGGCGTGGCGATCTCGGACGTCGGCAATTCGGCGAGCTGCCCGCCGACATAATAGGCGCCGGCGTTCGCCGTGCCCGCCAGCCGCGCGACGATCAGGGCGTCGAGCTTGTTGTTCAGCGCAACGACGAAGCTCACGCCCGTCAGCCAGCCGGAAAAGGCGAACACCTTCCTGAAAGACGCAAAGGAAAGCCGCGGAAGGTAGGGCCGCAGCGCATAGGAGAGGACAAGCTGGGTCAGCCCGCCGGTGATCAGTCCAAGGATGATAGCCCAATAGGTCCGAAAGGCGAGCGCCACCGCGATCGAGACCGCGACGCTGAGGAGCTTGTTCACGGTCGTGACGAAAAAATCCTTCGAGAAGTCAAGCTCGCGTTCGAATTCGAAAAAGCGCGGGTTCATCAGACCGATCGCAAGCGGAAAGAGGGCGACGCCGAGAAAGACCGAGAGAACCCGGTCGTCGCCGTAAAAGCCGGCGGCGGCCGGCGCGATCGCGGCGAGGAGCCCGGCGACGAGAACGCCCCTTATGAGTGAAAGCGTGAAGAGCGTGTCGAGGTCGGCGCGGCCCGCGTCCCGGAAGCGCACGACCGCCTGGCTGACGCCGACGTCGGAAAATCCCTGGAGCATCTGCATGGTCCCGACGCCGATGGCGACAAGACCGAAATCCTCCGGGGCCAGCAGCCGCGCGACGACGATCGTGTTGACGAAGCCGAGGGCGCGCATGGCGACCCGCGCGGCGGCGATCCACCCCGCGCCCCTGGCGACCCGCGCGCGCAGGGCGCTGATGTCGGCGCCGTCCGTCAAGCCTTCGTCCGTCAGTTCTGCGCGCCGGGGCGCGTCTATCTGTCGGCCGCCCGAAACGACGGCGCGGCGCATGAGGCTTCATACTGCAAATTTCGGGTCAGAAAAGGCGTGCGCCGTTTCGCCCGCCCGCCTGGGGCGCCCGGATCCGGCCGCCGGACTTCAGGTCGCCAGTTTCAGCCGCTGGCGGTCGAAGACCCGCAGAACGCCAGCAAGATCATGGCCGCGCTTCAGGATCGCGCCGCTCATCGACACGACGACCCAGGCGCCCTGCTTGCGCGCGAGCTTCGGGCGCTTTTCGATGCGGTATAGCGGCGCTTCCGACGCCCTTCGGTAGACCGAAAAGACGGCCGCCTCCTTCAGACAGTCGATCGCATAGTCTTTCCAGTCGCCGGCGGCGACGAACTGTCCGTAAACGGCGAGGATTCGGGCGAGCTCCGCTCTCGTGAAGGCGACCTGTCCGGGGTCCGGGCGAGGCGCCCTTTGCGACGGCGCGGCTGTGATCGTTCTCGTCATCGCCCGATCATTCCGCGCCCCGGCCGCATTTGCAAGGAATGGGCGCGGCGATTTTTTCGCCCGGACGATGGTCCGGACGCGGGGCCGGCCATCCAGAAAATGCCCAAATTGGTCCGCGACCCCGCCCAATTCGATGAATAATTTGAAAGGCGTCGATCAGAGGCGGCGGTCTGGAAATTCCGGTTTTTCATCGCCCCCAGCCCCCGGGAAATCCGCTAAGGCTTCCGCTTCTGTTCGGCGCTGGGGCGCGACCCCGCTGAGCGCTGGCGCCGGGCGCCGATCTGCGGCATGAGGGTCAGCCTTCGCCGCCGGAGCCGCCGCCGCCTTGTCATCCGTCATTTCAATCGCGCTGCCCGTTTTCGCGGTCATCGCCGCCGGCATGGCCGCCGGGCGGCTCGGCGTTCTCGCGCGCGAAGACGTGGGCGCGCTCAATCGGTTCGTTTTCAATTTCGCCATGCCGGCCGCGCTTTTCAGCCTGATGGCGAACGCGCCGCCGCCGACGGCCGGCGATCTCGCCTATGCCGGGTGTTACGCCGGCGCCGCCGTCGCGGTGATTTTCTCCGCCTACGCCCTCGCGCGGCGCGCATTTGCTCTCGCGCCGGAAGACGCCGGCGCGCACGCCTTCGCCTCGACGCTCGGCAATGCGGTGTTTCTCGGCTTGCCGATCGCTCTCGCCGTGCCCGGATGGGCGGAGAACTTCGTCATCCTGATGCTCGCCGAAGGGATCGTCGTCATCGCCATCGGCGCGGCGATGATGGCCCCTCGAGGCGCCGGCGCCCCCGGCGAGATCCTCGTGAAACCGTTCCAGAACCCCCTCGTTGTCGCGATGCTGTCGGGGCTCGGGTTTTCTTTCGCGGCCGCTGCGCTCGGCGGCGCGATGCCGGGACCGGCGGCGACCTTTCTGGAGATACTAGGCAGGGCGGCCGGTCCCACGGCGCTGTTCTCCCTGGGGCTGTTTCTCGCGGTCAATCCAGCGCCGGACCCCCGGGCGGTCGCCGGCAAGGTGGGCGCGATCGCCGTGATGAAAATGGCGGCGACGCCGGCGCTCACCCTGTCGGCGCTCGCCCTCTTCGGGATGCGCGATCCCCTCCAGATGGGGCCGGCGGCGCTCTTCACCTTCACGCCGACGGCGGTCGGGGCCTTCGTGATGGCGAACCGCTACGGGCGCTATGTCGCCGAAACCGCGGCCGCCGTCGCCGTGACGACCGCGCTTTCCGTTCTCAGCATCAGCGCGGTGCTCGCGATTTTCGCCTGACAGGCGCGCCGGCGTCGACGCCTGCGGCCGGACACAAAACGGCCCGGAAGAGGGGCTGGTCTTCCGGGCCGCCGGGGGCCGAACCGTTCGTGGGGCGCTGTCGGTCGTCGGACGGGCCGCTGGAGGGTGGGGCGGACCCGCTCTCCCCCTCGAACCGAGGCTTGTCGGAACGGCTCAGTTCTGAGAGACGAAGAAGCTGCTCACAGCCAGGCCGGTCGAAGCGAGGATGGTTCCTGCGAGGATCGTGGTCAAAACTGTCAACATGGCT
>CAZBOC010000132.1:0-8229 GCA_964493225.1 uncultured Caulobacterales bacterium
ATGCGCCCTGCGCCCGCGGGGCACGCGCGCGTGGTTTTCCGCCGAGCAGATCGGCACGATGTAATCGAAGAAGAGCGGATCCACGTTGGCGTCGTCGACGGGCTGGCGGAAGGCGATCTCGACGTCGCTCGGCCCGATCCGCATCGGCGCGTCGCCTTCGCCATTGATGCAGAAACGCACATTGGGATAGGCGGCGCGATATTCCGGCAACCGCGGCGCGAGCCAGAGATGCACCCAGTCGGAGTTCGCGGCGATGTGGATTTCGTTCGGACGCTGCATGTCGAGGGCGCGCGCGGCGGCGGCAAGTTCCACAAAGCCCCTTTGCAGGTGGGGCGCGGCCTGGGCGAGTTCGGGCGTCGCGCGAAGCCCCGATCGCCCGCGAACGACGAGGTCGAAACCGAGATAATCCTCCAGTCCCTTGATCCGTTGCCCGACGGCGGCCGGCGTCACGCCGAGCGCTTCGGCGGCGCGCGCGAGGGTGCCGAGACGCAAGGCGGCTTCGAGCGCCTGGAAAGCGCGCAGGTGGGTGATCGCCTCCATGGCTCTTTACTAAAGCCCAGCTTTAGATTTGCAAAGAATATTTACCTTGCCGACCAGGCGCTCGAGCGGTCATCTATCGGCGCGCAACATTTCGGAGAGCCCCATGACCACCCTCAAACGCTATATGGTCGAGCGCGACATTCCCGGCATCGGCGGCATGTCGCTTGTTGAATTATGCGGCGCGGCGCGCTCGTCCAACCAGGCGATCGAAAAGCTGGGCCGGACCATCCAGTGGCAGCACAGCTACATCGCCGGCGACAAGGCGTTCTGCGTCTATATTGCCGAGAACGAAGACCTGATCCGCGAGCATGGCGAAATGAGCGGCATTCCGGTCGGCGCGATCACGGAGATCCCGCAAATCATCGACCCGCTCACCGCCAACAACTGAACCTGCAACACTGAAATTCGTCAAAAAGGGGAGAAATACCGATGACGCAACAACCCGACATGACCAGACTTGAAGACTTCGCCGGCAAGGTGCTGGGCGACATCGCCAGCGCGCAGGCGATCCTGATGGCCTATCTCGGCGACCAGGCGGGCGTATTCGACGCCATGGACGGCGCGGGGCCCCTGACCGCGGAAGAACTCGCGGCGAAAACCGGCCTCGACGCGCGCTATCTGCGCGAATGGCTCAGCGCCATGGCGATCGGCGGCTATGTGGAATTCGACGCGGCGAGCGAAAAATTCAGCCTCACCCCGGAACAGGCGACGATCCTCGGCCGCGAAGGCCAGCCCATGTGCCTGCAGGGCTTTTTCCAGGCGGTCATCTCGCAATTTGAAACCCACGAAAAAGCGGCCGAGACCTTCAAAAGCGGCGCCGGCCGTCCGTGGAGCGAACAATCGCCCTGCTGTTTCTGCGCGACGGACCGTTTCTTCCGTCCCGGCTACGCGGCGAACCTCATCGAGGCCTGGCTGCCGGCCCTCGACGGCGTCACGGACAAGCTCGAGGCGGGCGCCAAAGTCGCCGACATCGGCTGCGGCCATGGCTCGTCGACCATTCTGATGGCGGAGCGTTTCCCGAATTCGACCTTTGTGGGCTACGATTTCCACGAACCCTCCATCGAGACGGCGCGCGCCAGAGCGAAGGAAGCGGGGCTCTCGAACGTCTCCTTCGACGTCGCCTCGGCGAAAAGCTTTCCGGGCGCCGACTATGACTTCGCCTGCATCTTCGACGCGCTCCACGACATGGGCGACCCCGTCGGGGCGGCGGCGCATATCAAGCAAACCCTGAAGCCCGACGGCGTCTTCATGCTGGTCGAGCCGATGGCGGGCGACCATCTCTCGGAGAACATGAACCCCGTCAGCCAGATCTTCTATTCGTTCTCCACGACGGCTTGCGTTCCCGCCTCGCGCGCCCAGGAGGTCGGCGCCTGCCTCGGCGCCCAGGCGGGCGAGAAGAAGCTCGCGGAAGTTCTGAAAGAAGCCGGCTTCGCCACCGTCCGTCGCGCGACGGAGACGCCGACCAACATGGTCCTCGAAGCGCGGGCGTGAGGCGTTGCGCGACCGCGACCGGGGCGGCGGCGTCTGAGGAAGGCGCGCCGCCGTCCGCCGGTTGGCGCGACGCCGCGGGCTCATTATGATCAGGGGATGACCGCACGCCTTATCGCCCTTCTTTCGAACCGCAGCCTCGTCCATGTCTCGGGCGAAGATGCGCGCAGCTTCCTCCAGGGGATCCTCACCCAGGACGTCGCTTCGGTCGACGCCGCGGGGGCCGGCTTCTCGGCGCTTCTGACGCCGCAAGGCAAGATCCTTTTCGATTTCCTGCTCGTTCCGTTCGAGGACGGATATCTGCTCGATTGCGCCCGCGAGAGCGCGCCGGGGCTCGTCAAGCGGGTGAAAATGTACAAGCTGCGCGCCCGCGTCGCCGTCGACATGCGCGAGGACCTCGCCGTCGCAGCGGCTTTTCCAGACGACCCGGCGCCGGAGCGCGACGCCTCCGACGACCTGACCCCGCGGGGATTTGACGGCCTCGCCTTCCCCGATCCGAGGCTCGCCGCGCTCGGCGTTCGCCTTGTCGCGCGGGCGCCCGCTTTGGAAGGGACGGCGCGCGAATTCACGCCCGCCTCCGAGGGCGACTATCGCGCGCGACGCATCGCCCTCGGCGTTCCGGAATTCGGCGCCGATTACGGCTCGGAGGAGGCGTTCCTCCTCGACGTCAACGCCGACGCCCTTGGCGGCGTCAATTACAAAAAGGGCTGCTTCGTCGGCCAGGAAGTGACGAGCCGCATGAAGCGAAAGGGCGCGGCGCGCCGGCGCACGCTGATCGTCGAGTTCGACGGGCCGGCGCCCGAAAAAGGCGCGCCCGTTTCAGCGGACGGGGCGACGCTGGGCGAGATCACGTCCGCCGGCGACGCCCGCGCCCTCGCCCTGATCCGCCTCGATCGCTGGGAGAAGGCGAAGACGGCCGCCGCCGCTCCGAAATGTGATGACCGGGACGTGCGGTTGAGGCTTCCCCCCTATCTCGCGGACGGCTAGCGTCGTGACTACAGAAACTGGAGAGACCGCCCATGACGCCTTCGACGCCCACCGCCGTCGCCCTTTTGAGTTTTGTCGCCTGGACCTTGTTGCTGGTCATGAGCCTCGGCGTCCTGCGCACGGTTTCGGTTCTCGCCGGAAAACGCGCGCCCAATTCCTTCTCGGCTTCGGGCGAGGATTTCCCGGGGCTCGGCCAACGTCTGACCCGCGCCCACGCCAATTGTTATGAGACCCTCCCGGCCGCCGGCGCGGTGATGCTCTACGCCGTCGCAACCGACCAGACCGCCGCGACCGACGGGCTCGCCTACGCCTTCATCGGCGCCCGGGTCCTTCAATCGATTGTCCATATTATCTCGACCGCGAGCCCGATGGTCCTGATCCGCTTCGGCTTTTTCGGCGTTCAGCTCGCCATCCTCGTAATCTGGCTGTTGAAACTGTTCGGCCACCTCGCGTGAGCGCAGCGCCGGCCTGCCTCTGGGCGCCGCCGGACGACGCGCTCTACCGTCAGTACCATGACGAAGAATGGGGCGCGCCGGAATATGACGACCGCGCGCTTTTCGAAAAGCTGCTCCTCGACGGTTTTCAGGCGGGGCTGTCCTGGCGCACGATCCTCTACAAGCGCGAGAACTTCCGCAAGGCGTTCGACGGCTTCGCGCCGGACAGGATCGCGGCCTACGGGCCGGAAAAGATCGAGCGTCTGCTCTCCGATCCCGGCATCATCCGTTCAAGGACCAAGATCGCCTCGGCAATCGGCAACGCCCGCGCCTGGCTCGACGTCATGGAGACGCGGGATGACGGCTTCGCCGGCCTCCTGTGGGATTTCGTCGAAGGCGCGCCGATCGTCAACGCCTGGCGCGACCACCGGCAGGCGCCGACGAAATCCGTGGAAAGCGAAGCGATGTCGAAAGAGCTCAAGCGCCGCGGCTTCAAATTCTGCGGGCCGGTCATCGTCTACGCTTTCATGCAGGCCGTCGGCATGGTCAACGACCACGAGGTGCGGTGTCCGCGCCACAGCGCCGTCCAGAAACTCGCCCGCAGGCGCCGCCTCGGTTGCGAAGCCGCGTCCCCGGGCGCAGGATGACGAAACAGAATAATAACAGCACAGTTCGAGAGTACATCGTCATGCCCGACCAATCCTCCCCGGAAGCCGCCGCGCCGACCGCCCCCGACGTGCGCATCGCCGCCACCGGGCTATTCACGCCGCCCCATTCGATCAGCAACGAAGAACTCGTCGACGCGTTCAACGCCTTCGTCGTCAAGTTCAACGCTGCAAACGCCGACCGCATCGCGGAGGGCGAGCTCCAGCCGCTGCAGCCGTCCTCGGCGGAATTCATCGAAAAGGCCTCCGGCATCAGGGCGCGGTTCGCGATGGACAAGGCCGGCGTCCTCGATATTGACCGCATGGCGCCGCGCCTGCCGGCGCGGGCGGACGAGGAACTCTCCATTCTCGCCGAAATGGCCGTGCGCGCCGCGCGCGACGCGCTGAAGGCGGCTGATCTTCAGGGCGCCGACATTGACGGCGTCATCTGCGCGGCTTCGAACCTGCAGCGCGGCTATCCCGCCGTTGCGGTGGAAATCCAGGACGCCCTCGGCGTCGACGGGTTCGGCTTCGACATGAACGTCGCCTGCGCCTCGGCCGCCTTCGGCATCGAAACGGCCCTCGGGCTGATCCGCGCCGGCGCGCGGCGGATCCTTATCGTCAATCCGGAAATCTGCACCGCGCATCTCAACTTTCGCGACCGCGACAGCCATTTCATTTTCGGCGACGTCGCGACGGCGGTGATCCTTGAACGAACGGATCTGCCGCGCGAGGGGGAGGCCTACGAGATTTTGGGCACGCGGCTGAAGACGCAGTTCTCCAACAATATCCGCAACAATTTCGGCTTCCTGAACCGCTGCGAGCGCGAGACCGACGCGCCAGCCGACGACCAGTCCTCGCCCTTTACCGACAAGCTCTTCCGGCAGGAAGGGCGGAAGGTCTTCAAGGAGGTCGTTCCCATGGTGGGCGAACTCATTGCGGGCCACCTGGCGGACCTCGACATCGCGCCGGAGGCGGTCAAGCGCTTCTGGCTCCACCAGGCCAATCTCAGCATGAACGAGTTCATCGCCCGCAAGGTCCTCGGCCGAGACGCCAGCCGCGAAGAGGCCCCCGTCGTCCTCGACGAATACGCCAACACGTCGTCGGCGGGCTCGATCATCGCCTTCCACAAGCACCGCGACGACCTCGCCGTCGGCGATATCGGGGTGATTTCCGGCTTCGGCGCGGGCTATTCGGCCGGCTCGATCGTGGTTCGCCGCGCCGCCTGACCGCGCCGCGGCCGGAGCGGGGAGAACAGCCGGCGCGCCGGAAATCAAAAATTCAGCCGAGCCGCGTTGAGGAGCCCCCGCCCGGCCGCCGCACCGATCGGCGAGTTACTTCTTGTGCGTGACGGTGAGATTGATGACGTCGGGAAGCGCGCCCGGCCCGGCTTCGCCGGCTTCAGCGATCGCGGCGAGGGCGACGGGCTCTGACGGCGCGGCGTTGACCTCCAGCGTCCCGCCCTCTTCCAGAAAGGCGGCGAACGCGTTTGCGTAATCGCCGAATTTCGGATTGATGCTCGCAGCCTGCGCGCTCGAAAGGCGAACCATCGCCGGAGCGGACTGGCGAACGTCCGCGCCCGTGCCGCCGCCCATCTGCAGGGCGGCGATGTCGAAGATAACGTCGAGCATCTTTTCGTCTTCAAGCGTCAGATTGAAACGCTCGAACAGGCCAAGGGCCCCGACGGGGTTCTCTTCTCCCGCTTCGATCATCGCGGCGAGCTTCTCGATCTGCAGCCCGCCAAGGTCGAAACCGAGCGCGATATCGGCCAGCCCGTCCATTTCGAAACTCGTCGAAAAGGCCGCGCCGCCCTTTTCCGCATTCCAGTCCCAGGCGAGATCGCTGGCGCTCCTGACCTCGTCGAGACCGTTGGCGTCGACGATCTTCTGGAGCGCCTCCTCGCCCTGGGGCACATAGGCCTTGAAATTGTAGACCGCGTTTTCTGTCGCGCCGCGAACTTTCGTCGGAATGAGCCACGCGGATTCATCGGCCGTCAGACTCGCCTTTTCGGCGGTGTAGACAACCTCGCCGTTCACCAGCGTTTCCATGTTCGAGGCCTCTATGGACCCGAGCCGGACGAGGTCTTTCGCCGTATAGGCCGGCTTTTCGTCTTTCAGGCCGTATTCCAGCAGCCCGGAAAGGTCGAAGCCGCTCCAGACGAACGTTTCCAGCGATCCCTTCTGGCTTCCCGGCGCGATGAAATTGCGCAACGGACCGTTCATGATGAGAGCGCCCTGCTCGCCGAGCAAACCAGTCATCGTGCTGACGCTCTCCTCGTCCTGAACGATGTCGTATTTCAGATCGTTCAGGACGATCGCGCCGATCTTGCCGCCGCCGACGCCGACGACGCGCATGTCGGGCATGGCGAAGGAGACCTTCGGTCCCTCCTCTTCGGAAGCGTCGACCTGCAGGTCCTTCATGTAAAGGCCCGCGAATTCGAAGGCATTGAAGATCTTGGCGGGGTTTTCCCCGTTATTGGCGCCGCCCTGGCGCACGCGGAGCTTGTCGATTTCGATCGCGCCGATGGCGACCTCGGCGTCCTCGCCTTCGGAGTCGGGCTTCACCCCGAAAAGGCGGACCTTTTCAAACAGCGTCTCGAAGGGCGCATCGACGCCCGCCTCGCTCGCGGCGTTGACCCGCTTCATGGCGTCCACGTCGACGCCGTAAAGCTCGGCCCGGTCGATCGCGATGGTGTCGCCGTCCGACGCGTCCTTAAAGCTGAGGTCGGTGATGACTGTCGCGCCGATACTGTCGTCGAATTCGGCGCTAGCGTATTTCGGCCGCTGGCCTTCCGGCATCAGTGCGAAAAAAGCGTCCACGTCGAGAGGTTCGGCGTTCTTCAATGTAAATTTCTGATCCAGCGGCGAGGCCGCCGAGGGCGACGACGCCTTTGTGGACGACCGGCCGGAACCGCCTTCGCCACCGCACGCCGCGAGGGCGAGTGCTGCGACGCCTGCGAAAAGAAATTGTCTGGTTTTCATGAGAAATTCCCCTGTTGTCGGGTCCGACGACCGGACAGCGCGGTGTCGTCAGATCGTGCCGGCGTTCAATCTGCGCATGTCATTCGCCCGTTTGCGGCGCGAAGGCAAGGAAGGGCGCCGGATTTCAGGAGCAGTTGATCGCATTTGCGACCAGCCGGCGGGCCTCTTCGCTCGACCAGTCGGCCTCGCCGACGAGACGCCCGATTTCGCCGCCCTCACGGTCGTAGAGGATCGACACCGGCAAGACCGTGCCGCTGCCGATGGCGCTCGCCAGAGCGAGATCCTGGTCCGTGTAGAGTTTCAAATTGTTAATGTTCAGGCGGTCGAGATATTCGCGCGCCTTTTTCGGACCCGTCGGATCGGCGGCGACGGCGACGACTTCGAAGGCGTCCGAACCCATTTCTCCCTGAAGCGCGTCGAGCGAGGGCAGTTCCTTCAGACAGGGCGCGCACCAGGTCGCCCAGAAATTGACGAGCGTCGTCCTGCCGCGGAAATCGCGAAGCCTCAGGTCCCGCCCCTCGAACTGAAACGGCGCGTCCGGTGCGCGCCGCGGCGTGAAAGCGTAGGCGAAACCCGCCATTTCGCCTTCGATGAAACCGGGCGCGCGGTCTGCGACGGACGCCCGGCAGGCGGTCGTCGTCTCCGGCCGTGGCTTCAGGGACGCGGCGATGACGAAATAACCGATAAACAGGGCCCCCAGTCCGCCCCAGAGGAAAACCCACAATCGCGGCGTCGCCAGACCCTTCACCTCAAAGCCCCTTTCTCGATAAGAACGCCGTCATGGCAAATAACAACGGCGATGGGAAAAACAAAATGTGGGGCGGCCGGTTTGCGACCGGCCCAGCCGCGGCGATGCAGGAGATCAACGCCTCCATCGGCGTCGACCGGCGGCTATGGCGCGAGGATATCGAGGGATCGCGCGCCCATGCGGCGATGCTCGGCGCCTGCGGGATCATTTCCCCTGATGACGAAGCGGCGATCCGACGCGGTCTCGATCAGATCGCTGAGGAAATCGCGGCTGGCGCATTTCCGTTCTCGGCGGCCCTCGAAGATATCCACATGAATATCGAGGCGCGGCTGAAGGAGATAATCGGCGAGCCGGCGGCGCGGCTCCACACCGCGCGCGCGCGCAACGACCAGGTGGCGACGGACTTT